>JBARIB010000061.1:0-5206 GCA_049799535.1 Allostellaceae bacterium
TTCCATCTGTGGACGCCGCCTTCCATCTGTGGACGCCGCCTTCCATCTGTGGGCGCCCCCTTCCAGGCAAGGGAAAACGTGGCCGAAATGGGGCATTATTTGCCTCTGATGTCGGACGAACCGAGCGGCCATTGTAGGGTAGAGAACGGGCAACTAGGGAGCCGAAGCTACAGGCTGGCGAAGACGATCGTGCACGGGCTGTTGGTCTTGATCACCTGACCAGTCGGCGTCAGCATCCCATTCGCTGGGTTGATCCTGAACGGCACGATCGTGTCGGTGTTCTGCTCTTGGCTAAAGCCCTCGTCGGCGTTGGCCGCATAGAGGATTTTGGCCGCCGGATCGAGGCAAAAAAAGCGGGGCGACTTCGCGTGGGTGGGTGCCCAGCCCACCGGTGTCAGTGTCCCGTCGCGCCGATCGACGGCAAAAATCGCGATGCTGTCGTGTCCCCGGTTCGACGCGTAGACGACGCGGCCGGAGGGCGCGACGGCGATCTCGGCGCCGGTATTGTTGCCGGTGTAGCTCGACGGGATGGACGGCACAATCTGGGTCGGGTGCAAGCTGCCGCGCTGCGGATCGAAGCGGTAGGTGGTGACGCTCGAACCAAGTTCGTTGATCACGTAGGCCAACGGCATCTTCGGATGAAAGGCGATGTGCCTCGGACCGGCGCCCGCGCGCGTAGCGACGAAGGGTGGGTCGTTCGGCATCAATTTCCCGGTCCCGGCATCGAGACGAAACACGAAAACCCTGTCGAGCCCCTTGTCGGGCACGGCGATGAACCGGCCGCTCGGATCGAAGACGGCGTTGTGCGGATGCGAGCTGGCCTGCTGTTTGCGATCCGGGCCCGGTTCGCCGGGCAGATTCACCAGATCGGCGCGCGGCCCCAAGGTTCCGTCCTTCTCGATCGGCACCACGCCGACCGAGCCGGCGCTGTAATTGGCTGTGATGATCCAACGGCCGGTCGGGTCGATCGACAGGTGCACGGGGTTCTTGCCGCCGCAGGACTGCCGGTTGAGCGCCGTAATATGCCCGCTTTGCTCGTCGATCGCATAGGCACTGACCTCGTCGAGGTCGGAATGTACCGAATAGAGAAAGCGCTGCGCCCGGTCGAGCGTCAGGAAGGAGGGGTTGACGATCTCGAGGAGCTGTTCATGGGTCCAGGCGCTTGAGGCCGGGTCCACCCGGTAGACGTTGATACCGCCGCCATGCCCTTTGCGCTCCGGGGTTGTGAAGGCGCCGACATAAGCGAACAGCGCCGTTGCCCGGTTGGCGCGGGGCTGAGCCTCGGCATGCCCGCCACGCAGTACCGCCGGCCCTACCGCGGCGAGGGCCGCCCCTGCCTTTAGCACGATACGCCTGGCGATGCGGTTGTCTGCGGCAGTTGATGTTTGGTCCATTTCTCTCCCCTCTATATCGCTTCGAGACCGCGCCTATCGGTTTATGGAAGATTGCGGCGTTCCGTTGCCGCAGGTCAAGGCAGAGAGTCACGGCGCGCGCCGGCAAATTTTGAGCCGGAATCACGGCTGAAACCGGGTGGGGCCAGCCAATGGCTGGATAGGGCATTACCCGTCCGTGCCGTCGATCGAAGCGAGCGGCCGACAGGCTCCGCAGGGATCTTGATATTCAATGCAGTCGAGCACGTCAGCGACGCCTCAGTCGAGCTGTCGTTTTGCGGCTCAGCTCTGTTGCAGCGTTGCGGCTCTTTGCATTGTGCAGTGACTTCGTGATGCGACTGTGTAGGGCGAGTAACCAGCACTGCGCTCACTGCTAGTGATAGGCTTTCTAACATTTGGCACCAACCCCTCCTCACCGTCATGCCCGCGGAAGCGGGCACCCAGAGCGGCGGTTCCGTCGGCTGCAGCTCTGGACCCCCGCTTTCGCGGGGGCGACGAGAAAGGGACTCGGGAGTCATCCGTGTGGTAACCACCACTCGTAATCAGAACAGGGCACATTCTCGCCCGCCCCCCTCCGAACACGGCGGATCGGCCGACCCGAACGCTGCCGGCAATCCAGCAATTTCTACGTAACGACCCCGCAATTGCCACAGTCTCATTGTACTGTCGGGAGCGTCAGCAGCTGTGAGCGGGTCAGGGTTTTTCGATGAGGGAATTTGCTGATGCTCAATCTTGAATCAGGGGTGCGGTCGGTTGGGCGAAGCCAATTCCGCCGATCTCGAGCGGGGTCGACGAAGGCTGCAACTGACACGGGCGATTTTGCTGCTGATTTGCTGCAGAAGCAGCAAACGGGTAGGTGGCGCTTCAATCAACGGTTGCAGCCGACCACGCCTGCTCGGCGCTCGCTCGCCCCACTGCAGCCAGTCTAGAGCAGATTTCGACCAAGTTGGCGCTGTCATTGCGGGGAGCACTTGCGCGACGAAGCAATCTCGACCGATCGAGCGCTCCGCGGCCAGAGATTGCTTCCCCGCGGGTCAAGCCTGCGTGTCGCAATGACGATTGAATTCGGTGATAAACCTCATCGGAATTGCCCGAGAACCGCTTCTTCACTTCCGCCGGCTTCGGGCGGCCGCTAGGATAGCTCACCCCAAGAGGAGACGAGCGCGATGGCTTTTTACGAACTGCGCCAATACAAGGTACTGCCCGGCATGCTCGACGAGTGGGTCAAGATCATGGAAGAGGAGATCATCCCCTTTCAGATCTCAAAGGGCATGGTGATCTGCGGCAGCTTCCGCGGCGAGACCGACCCGTCGGTATATGTTTGGTTACGGCGCTTCGAAAGCGAGACCGAGCGTGAGGCTCTCTACAAGGCGGTCTACGAGACCGATTACTGGAAGACCACAATCGCTCCACGCGTCTCGAACTGTCTCGATCGCGCCGCTATGGTCGTGACGCGGATCGTGCCGACCGCGAAATCGACAATGAAGTAGCGTCCTGGCAGTGGGAACCAAACTGATGACTCCCGTCATCGAGCCTCACGTCGAGATTGCTTCGTCGCTCCGCTCCACCCAATGACCGCCATTTGAGGTGTCATTGCGAGCCCACGGGTCCGCGCTACGCGCGGCCCGAGGACAGGCTCCGCGAAGCAATCTCGGTGGTTGCAGGCCGGTACCAAGTGTCAATAGAAACCGGCTGATCGCGTCAGAGCGAGCGCGTCCGCGATTGGAACCGCTCGTAGAAATATCCGGTCGATGCTCCGAGAATGAGCCAGAACAAGAAGCTTATGACCGTGACCGCCACGACAAACTGGCGGCCGAGTGCCTCGGGCGCGGCGGCGATGTGCGCGCCCGGCTGCGGCGCACCATAAAGGTGCGGCAGCACGATCAGGATCGCGCCCAGAATGACGCCGGGAGCCCGCTGCGCGAACGCCAGTAGCGCGAGCCCGCCGCCAGTCGCAGCAACGGTCGCGAGCCACCACAATTGACGCTCGAGCAGAGGCGCGGCTTCGGTTCCCGGAAGCTCCGGCGGCAGGCCAAGACTCGGCGCGATCGTGAAGGTGGCAAATCCCGCCAGACCCCAAAAGAGCCCGCTGCGCCAGCCGACTTGCCCACCGCGCAGCGCCAGCCCGGCGGAAAGCAATAGCGCAAATCCAATCCCGGTCAGGATGTCGGCGAGAAAAGTATAGGCCGTCCGCTCGACCCCGTTCTGCGGCTCCCAAGCGACGGAGTGCGCTTGCGTCTCAATGCTCGCGTGATGATGCGCCGGGGTCGCCTTCTCGTACCCTTCGGCCCTCAGGATGACCGGCACCGTGCCGAGTTGATGCTCCGCCGTCGCAAAAAGGCCTGAGACCAGCCCGGCGCAGAGGGCCACCCATACCAGCCGGCGGAATACCGTCATGCCTGCTCAATGGCACGGGAAGGCGGCGGAGTGGCGGACGTCGTGCGCGGCGTTGTGCAGGATCTCGATATGCGAAAAGCCGACGCCCCAGATCAAGAAACCGCCGAGCAGAGCGGCGAGAATTGCCCCGGCCAGCGTCTCTGCTCGTGACGAAGTGCGCGAGCCGGAAAATGTGCGAGAATCAAGGGTTTGCGTTTGCATGAGCTGCTCCATCTCAGCCGCCGAATTGGAACACGTTGGCCGGTTCCTCACAGTACGACCGCTCCCGATAGAGCCGGTCGGTCATTCCGATGACATAGGGCGCTGCCACGCAGACCATCTCGAATTGCCGCTCCGACAAGGTGAGGCCGGCAGCGCGGCAGGCGACCGCAGCCCTGTCCCGCGTTGCCGCGTCGATATAGACGGGGTCGGGATCCGGGTTCGGCGGCGGCGCGGTCGAGAATGCCGCATCGGGGTCGAGCCGCGGTCGTCGCCCGCGCCAAGGCGTCGCCTTCTCAAAGGCATGCGCAACCCGCAGCACTGTGGCGTCGTCGAACGGCCGACCGACGATCTGCATGGACAATGGCAGGCCATTGCGGCCGAAGCCGATGCATTGCGCCAATGCCGGCCCGCCGGTGACGTTGAACGGCGTCGTCAGTGACGGCCGGCGCCAGAACTCGATCGTGCGCCAGGTCCCAAGGCGCGGCGCCTCGTCGCCGGCGGTTGCAGTCACGATGACATCGAAATCGCCGTAAACCGGCGCCATCTCGGCGAGCATGCGCCGCCGCTCGCGCTGGGCTTGGATGTAATCGCGGCTATTGATCAGCGCGGCTGGCAGTACGCGGCCGAGGAAATCCTCGCCGAAATCGCCGGGCCGGGTGTGCAATGCATGCTCGTGCACCGCCAGGAGCTCGCTTTCGGCAATCGTGACCTTGACGTCGTAATAATCCAGCGCCGGCCGCAGCCGAACATCGCCGAGAGTGGCGCCCAGCGACCGGAACACGGCAAAGGCCTGTTCCAGTGCATCACCCACTTCGGCACTCACTGCGCAATCATCCTCGTGGAGGTGCCGCGCAATCCCGATGCGCAGACCTTTGAGATCACCGGCCGGTCAGCGCAGCACGGTAGTCGGGGACCGCGCCGGTTGCACTGGCGGGATCGTTCGGGTCATGGCCGGCGATCGCCTGCAATACGATCGCACAGTCCTCGAAGGTCCAGGTCATCGGACCGGCGTGGTCGAAGGTGAACGAGTTTGCGTGGACGCCATAGCGACTCACTAGACCGTAGGTCGGCTTAAGCCCGACGATGCCGCACAATGCCGCCGGGCCGCGAATCGAGCCGCCCGTGTCGGAGCCGAGCGCTGCGGGGACAAAGCCTGCTGCCACCGCCGCGCCAGAGCCGCTGGACGAACCACCGGTGAAGTGGTCACGGTTCCACGG
>JBARIB010000062.1:0-1816 GCA_049799535.1 Allostellaceae bacterium
GGCCCGTCGTGGGTGAAGGCGTGACGTCTTGTCCGAGAGCCGGATGCGGGAAATCTGCATGTCCGGTTCGATGAGCGGGGTGTGGAAACGGAGCCAGGGTCGAACCAGTGAGGCACCGCCAGACGAAAGGGGCGGCAACAGATATGTTCGACCTAAAGCCACCGCGCCACACCTCGACTCTACCAAATCCGGTCACAGGGCTCCGATCGAGCCAGCCGCGGATGGTTCGGGCCGCATTGGGCCTCTTGATCAATGCGCCAAGAACGAGCGCGGTCGGCGCACCAGTGGCAGCAGCATCAGCCCGCAGACGAACAGGGCGCCGAGCAACAGCAGCAGGTCGTTGTAGGTCAGCACCAGCGCCTCGCGCTGCGCCGCGCCGGACAGGAGCTTGATCGCTGCGCGGCTTGCATCACCCGGGATCAGCGACTCGAAGCGGTTGGCGTGAGTATCGAGGAAGTGCTGCACCACCGGCCGCGCCGGATTGATGTCCTCGATCAGCCGGTTCCAGTGAAAATGCAGCCGGGCGTTCATGATCGTGCCGATCGAGGCCAGGCCGATCGCACCGCCGAGATCGCGCATCAGATTGTAGAGGCCGGCGCCATTCTTCATCATGTCCTGCGGCAGCGAGCCGAGCGCGATCATGTTGGCCGGCACATAACAGAACATCAGCGCGACACCGCGCACCGCCTGCGGTACGAGAAGCTCCCAAAACCCGGTCTGGTTGGTCAAGCCGGCGGTCAGGTACATCGAGAAGGCGAACATCCCGAGGCCGATTGCGAGCATCAGGCGCAGATCCATGGCGCGGGCGATATAGACGTTGAACGGCGAGATGAGGAGCTGCGCCAACCCCACGACGAGCACCGTCTGACCGATCTGCAAGGCGCTGAAACCGCGGGCCTGGGCGAGGAATAGCGGCACCAGATAGGTGGTGCCGTACATCCCGATGCCCATCATGAAGGTGAAAAAACAGCCGAGCGCAAAATTGCGGTTCCGAAAGGTGCGCAGGTCGACGATCGGCTGGCGATAGCTCAGCACCCGCCAGAAGAACAGGCCGCCACCCACGGCCGAGGTGATCACCGCGGCGCGGATCGTCTCCTCATCCAGCCAATCCAGGCGCGGGCCCTCCTGCAGCGCGTATTGGAAACAGCCGAGGAAAACAGACATCAGCGCCAGTCCGGTCAGGTCGAAACCGCGCAGCAGCGAGAAATCGGGCTTGTCGATGTCGATTGTCACCCACACCACCGCGGCGACCAGCAGGCCGGGCACGATGTTGACGAGGAACAGCCAATGCCAGGAGAAGGTATCGGTCAGAAAGCCGCCGATCGTCGGGCCCATGGTCCCGGAAACGTTGAAGATCATCGAGATGACCACCATCAGCGTGACCAGCGGCGGCCCGCGGAACTTGGCGTAGACGACCGGCCACACACTGGGCGTGATCGCGCCGCCGCAGAAGCCCTGCAGCGCGCGGTAGAGGATCATCTGGCTCAGGCTGGTCGCGGTGGCGCATAGCGCGCTTGCTCCGGTGAAGCCGAGCGCCGCGGCAACGAACAAAACGCGCGTCGACAGCAGCCGCGACATTGTCCCGGACAGCGGTACCATGATGACATCGGCGATCAGGTAGGCGGTCTGCACCCAGGCGATCTCGTCGGCTGTGGCCGACAGCCCCCCTTGGATCTGAGTGAGCGAACTGGTGACGATCTGCACGTCCATAATCGCCATGACGAGGCCGGTGACCATTGCCAAGACGCCGATCCAATCGCGCAGTCGCGGTGCTGGCGCCGGTTCGCTCGCCGGCCGCTGGGGCGCACCGATAGCC
>JBARIB010000063.1:0-2020 GCA_049799535.1 Allostellaceae bacterium
CTGCCAACGTGTTTGCGCCCTTCGCCCCCTGCAGGGAGACCTGGCTCAACTGCGGAGAGTCCTTGCCGCTTGCGACCAAGGTCCCATCGCGGCCGTAAATTTCCATGCGATAGCCGCTGCCGGCGAACGGAATGGCGCCGACATGCACCGACACAACGGCGCCATTCGCCAGCTGGCCACTCAGCAGCACGTTGTCGGGCGAGCTCACGTCCAATAATGTATCGGTGCCGGTGTCGAGCCACTGCTTGGCCTGGGTTGCCACCACCGCGGATAGCCGGCGGAAATCACCGGTGACAAAGCGCATCGCGTCTACTGTATGGCCGTTGGCAATAGTCAAAGTGTTAGCGCCGAGTTCGGCGTCACGCTGCCAAGTGCGGTGCGACGGACGAGACAAGACGCCCTCGCGCAATAGACTGACGTGGACCGCCATGACCTCGCCGACAACGCCGGCCTCGACCTGCTCCTTCAGGTGCATCAGGGCGGGATTAGCCCGAGCCTGCAGGCCGACCGCCGTCACCAGCCCCTTCGCTTTGGCCAGCGCCGCCAATTCCACGGCTTCCGCCGTCGTCCGCCCCAGCGGCCATTCGCAATAGACGTGCTTGCCCGCCTGCAACGCCGCTTTTGTGGGCACGTAGTGCGACGGCACCCGCACGACGACGGCAACCGCGTCGATCTCCGGCGCGGCGATCATCTTGCGGTAGTCGTCGAAAGCCAGCCGGGCACCCCAAGCCCGGCGCGCCGCCTCGGCGCTGTCGGCTTTGGTGGTGCAGACTGCTGTCAACTCCACATTCGAACTGGCTTGTAGCGCCGGCAGGTGAGAACGGGCCGACCAGGTGCCGGTGACGCTGGCGCCGATGAGGCCCAGCCGAATCTTCTCTGCCATACCGCTTCCTCCTGGGAATTATACGATTCGCGCACCTCAGGTGTACGGGCGCTGTCGTCCCCAATGTCAACTCTTAGCTTGGCTGAGAACGATCGGGGGTGATAGGCATCGTCGCAATGCTTGTCCAGGCGACCGGCGCCCCAGCCTTCTCGGCCGCCTCTTCCGGCGGCAGCTTCGCATCCCAATGCACAGCGAGAAAGCGGCGGCCGGTGACTTTCCCCGCCGCATCTGAGACCAGCCACAGGAGCGGCGGCGCCATGACCTCCGGCTGGATCAACTCAGCGCGGTTGAAACCCGCCTGATCCGAGATCATCGGCGTGTTGGTCATCCCGCCGGGAACCAGAACATTGACGGTCACCCCGGTGGCGTCGAGGTCCTTCGCCATGATCGCGCTGAGCGCCTCGAGCGCGGCCTTGGAGGGCCCGTAAGTCGGGGAGCCGGCATTCAACATCGTGCCGAGGCTGGTTGTGACATTGACGATGCGGCCCCAACCCTGGCGCATCATGTCGGGCACCACTGCTTTCGTTAGCGCCAACGGCGCCGTCGTGTGAACCGCGACAAAGCGGCGCCACTGATCAGGTGTGATCTCCCAGAACTTAAGCGGGCGCTGCCAGCTGTCGGGCCGGATTGCCCCAGGGCCGATCCCGGCATTGTTGACCAGGATGTCGATGCGGCCGAACCGATCGCGGATGACCGTAGCAATTTCTTCGACCGCGGCGTCGTTGGTCAGGTCGGTAGCGATGGTTAGCAGTTCGGCGGCCTTCCCCCGCTCACGTACACTCGCCGCGAGCGCCTCCAGCGGTTCACGATCGCGATCGACGCCGGCGACCCGGATGCCCGCCGCCAACAAAGCCCGCGTCAGTGCCCGGCCGATGCCACCTGCGGCACCCGTTACGATCGCTACTCGTTGGATTTCGCTCATGACGGCTCTCAATCGCGCTACTCTCGCTCCAGCCTACTTCAGATTTTGGAGGCAAGGCGCTGGAGATCGCGTCTCGACGTGAAACTGGAGGCTCAGGGTTGCCGTGGGTTTGGCGGGAAGGCGAAAACGCCGGTTATCCCGACCTGGATTACCCGGCCCGCCGCTTCCGCTCCTCTGCACGACGTTTCGGCAAAAAAATGGCGCGAGCCCTGTGA
>JBARIB010000064.1:0-2922 GCA_049799535.1 Allostellaceae bacterium
TCGGGGCAGTATCTCTTCGCGGCCAGCTATACCAGCGGGACCTTTCAGGTCTTTCGGATCCTCGCCGACGGCTCGATCGGCGATATGACCGACAACTTCCAGAGCATCGGCAACGGAACCGGACCCAATCCCGATCGCCAGGAGGGGCCGCACGCGCATCAGATCCTCACCGACCTCGATGGCAATCACGTGTTCGGCGTCGATCTCGGCGCCGACAAGGTCAATGTATGGAACCTTGGTTCAGACAGTGGCAAGCTCATCGCCAACACCGTGCCGTTTGCCCCTATCGCGTCCGGTTCCGGACCACGTCACATGGCCTTCCACCCTGACCGGCAACACGCGTATGTCCTCTCTGAGCTGGCCTCCTCCGTCACCGTCTTCGACTATGATCCTGTCCGCGCGGCGTTCATCTGGCAGCAGACGATCTCGACATTGCCTCCCGATTTTAGCGGCACCAACACGACTGCCGAAATCCGCATCCACCCGAATGGACGGTTCCTCTACAATACGAATCGCGGTCACAACAGCGTCACGATATTCGAAATCGAGCCGGACACCGGCGAACTCGAAGTGATTGGTTGGGAATCGACACGCGGGGAGTGGCCGCGAGGCATGAATTTGGATCCGTCGGGAAGTTTTCTTTATGCCGCTAACCAGAATACCGACAATATTGCCGTGTTCCGGATAGATCCGGCCAGCGGCAAGCTCCAATTCAGCTCGCTCGTCAGTACGCCGACGCCAGTGGACGTGGAGTTCGGTCCCGTGGCCTGAGTCCGCCTCGCTAAGCAGCCTGCGAAGACCTGTGGCGGCTCATCCGGGGATCACCGCAACGGCGCCAGGGCCGTCCCGCGGGTCCGCAGCAGAAGAGAAGGACAACGGCCGCGGCGCAATGGGACTCTTGGCTCGACGCCGATACGCCTGGTTTACCATCGCAGGAAAAAGCATCGCAGACGCGAAGGCGGCTCGACTCGTCGCCGAGAGCCTCTCTCGGATCGCGCATCCAGCGCCATCTTCGGACCCCACTGTCGGGTCAAGGCCCGGTCATGCCGCGTGACGCCACCGTCAACGGCGGCTCACGGTCCGACAAAGAGATCGGCGCAGTGCTCCGGTTGGGCGGGTGATGAGGCGATCGAGCCGCCGCGCGGGATGCACTGGTTTGGCGGAAGCCCGGCGCCATGCTCGACGTATTTCACCAGCAGGTCAAAGGCGTACTGCGCGTGCGGTTGGATCAGCTCGAGCTGCGGGAAGACATCCTTGTAGGTCTCGATGTGATTGCCGTTCTGCACCTCGTAAAGCCGGTATGGCGGGCGGTGATGCTGCTGGTCAGCACCCTGTTGATCCTGGTCGGGAACAGCGGCAGCCACGGCGCGCGCATAAGCGCGGGCGTGCAGGTTGATGGGCAGCAACGCATCCATCGTGCCGGCGACTGTGATCAGCGGCTTTCCGATGTCGCCGGTTGTCGTGATGGCGGCAACATCGACGCCGACATCCGAGGCCGACAAGCGGTCGACATAGCTGTAAGTTCCGGTGCCCGATCCGTAGGTGTCATAGCTCGGGTCGAGCCGCTTCTGCCATTGGCATAGGGTGACCTCCCAGAATTGGGCCCAGTAGAGGGCCCAAAGGGAGCTCGTTCCCGAGACGAGATCAGGCGGGTAGCCTGTCACGACGATGTTTTTCGCTGCCGTGCTGTCGGGGTCGAAGCCGGAGGCGGCGTAGTCCGCAAAATTGAGAATTGCCGGGGGCAGCGCGCTTAGAATGTTTGGGGCCACCGGATCGACGTATGTGCCTTCCCAGTCGACGCCGCCGTCGTAGAGCTCGGGCGCGGTCTCGATCGCCCGCCGCACTTGATATCCGCCATTCGACGTTCCGACAGCATAGGTGCGGCGCGGGCGACTGCCGTAATGTGCCCAAAGCGCATTTCCCCCGATACGGGTCGCCTCGATCATGACGGGGGTCCATCGCGTGAACGGCGTGGCCGGGTCGTTGGCGTAGAAATGAACCCAGAACGTCGAGGTCGGATTGAGCCGACAGGCCAGCGGCTCGGGCGGCGTGGAGCTATCGGGCGCGGCCACAAAAAGATTTAGAATGCCCTTGTTCTGCGAAACGTAAGCGTACCCCTTCTGCACCACGTAGTCGCTCCAGGCGAAGTCGCCATTGAACTCGCTGCGCGTCCCGGAGGCGCCGGCGACGACGAGCTTTCCGTTCCACTGATCCGGCAGCCGGATCAGGATCCGGGCCTCGCCGGCCGGATCGTCGGCAATGCGCGCATCGAGCTGGACGCCCGGTACTGTCTTGGTGATGGGCGTGCGGTTCGGCGGGCTCGGCGAGATGACGGAACGGTCGGTCTGCGGCGTAAAGGCGAAGGCCGGGAGTGGCGGGCTCAGGGAATTGTCGGCGGGGGTGGTCGCGGGGTTGTTTGTGGTGAGGTCGGTGCTCTCGAAGCAATTGGCGTCGGTTACCTGGTGAGCGAGCCGGGCGAGAAGCTGCTCGCACCGGGTCGCTGCCGCCACCGATGTCCCGGTGGCCAAAACCGCACCCAAGATGACCGCGCTAATCCAGCGCGCAGCGGGCCTGCTCGACATACTTTGATCCTCCTGTTGATCGCGGCTATCGACGCCACATTCTGCGTCTTCGATCTGAGGCTGCGACGTCAACGGCCGAGCTTACCGCATCCACGCGCGAAAATGAGCGTCGCTGTTCACTATTTCCGTGAAAACTGTCGACCGCGCTGTCAACGGGTGAGACGATTTTGGTGCGCCCAAGAATGGACTTCGGATGGAGGACGGTGCCGATGTCATACACGAGCCCCACCATCGCCCAACTAAGGGCGAGGCTCGACCCGCACCACCCGGCGATCGCAATGGCTTCGCATAATCCGCTATCGGCAAAGGTGGCGGCCCAAGCCGGCTTCGACGCGATCTG
>JBARIB010000065.1:0-4374 GCA_049799535.1 Allostellaceae bacterium
GGTAGAGGAGGATCGCGAGCTGCAGGATATCGTAGCCGAGACACAACGCGGCGTCGCGTTCCCCGAGGCGGGCGGCGAACTTACGGAGCAGGATCAAAACGACGTTCAACAGAACCGAGCTGGCGACGATCGCGAGCGCCGGAAGCAGCGGAAGGCGATACCCGAGCCCGTAATGGACGATCAGAATCGTCAATGCCTGACCGGCGATCGCCACCCAGCGGATCGGCACCAGGGTACGCAAGCTGATCCGGCCGAAGCTGGTGTCCGGCTCCCTTGCGGCGATAAACCTAGCTTCGCTCATCCTATCTCGTCGCTATTATTCGAGATCCAGTCGCAAACTCCGCCTGTGCGAGTTCCTGATCGCCAGCCCAGGCTGGTCGAATAGCCTGCTGCGCGTCATATAGGGACGATGGTCGCGCCCGCCGTCAAAGTCGACAACCTCGTCAAGCGCTATCCCACCGCCATCGCCGTCGACGGGATCAGTTTTACCATCGCGCGCGGCGTTACGGCAGCGTTACTCGGCGGCAACGGCGCGGGCAAGACGACAACCCTTTCGATTCTGCTCGGCCTTCTCCTGCCGACTGCCGGGAGTGTTAAGGTTCTCGGCGAGGATATGCTGCGGCACCGCTACCGCGTGCTGCCGCGGATGAACTTTTCCTCCCCCTTCGTCGACCTGCCGCACCGGCTGACGGTGCGGCAGAACCTCCTGATCTACGCCCGCCTCTACGGCCTCTTCGATCGCTACGACCGCATCGAGAGCCTCGCTGCCGATTTGCAGATCGCGAGCTTTCTCGAGCGCCCGGCGGGGAAACTCTCGGCCGGCCAGAAAACTCGTGTCGCGCTTGCGAAGGCGCTGCTGAACGAACCCGAATTGCTGCTGCTCGACGAGCCGACAGCCTCCCTCGACCCCGATACGGGTGATTGGGTGCGCAGCTATCTCGAAGGCTATCGCCGGCGTACTGGCGCCACCATCCTGATGGCCTCGCACAATATGAGCGAGGTCGAGCGGCTTTGCAGCGAAGTGATGATGATGAAAGCCGGCCATATCGTCGATCGCGGCAGCCCGCAGGAGCTGATCGGCCGGTATGGCCGAACCAATCTCGAAGAGGTCTTCCTGCACATCGCGCGTGAGCCCCGGATCGAGCTGGAAGCGGCGAAATGAGCGGTGAACTGGGACTATCGGCCGGCCGTGTCTGGGCGATGCTGCTGCGCTATCTTTATCTGCTGCGCAGCTCCTGGCCGCGCACGCTAGAGCTCCTCTACTGGCCGACCTTGCAGATGCTGATCTGGGGCTTTATGAGCCAGTTCCTTTACACGAACAGCAGCTATGTTTTCCGCGCGTTCGGCGTCCTCCTCGCCGCCGTCATGCTTTGGGACGTACTGTTTCGGGGGCAGCTCGGCTTATCGATGTCGTTCCTCGAAGAAATGTGGGCGCGCAATCTCGGGCATCTCTTCGTCACCCCATTGCGGCCCTACGAGTGGGTCTTGTCGCTATTGTCTATGAGCATGATCCGGGTACTGCTCGGCCTCGCACCGGCGGCGCTGCTGGCGATCCCGCTCTATCATTATTCGATCTTCGCAATGGGGCTGCCCCTTGTTGCGTTCTTTGCCGTGCTGTTGATCATGGGCTGGGCGCTCGGATTGGCAATCTGCGGCTTGATCCTGCGGCAGGGGATGGGCGCGGAGGGCTTGGCGTGGACCGTCGTATTTACGCTGTCGCCAATCAGCGCCGTCTATTATCCGGTCTCAACCCTCCCAGGCTGGTTGCAGCATGTCGCTTGGGCATTGCCTTCGACTCACGTGTTCGAGGGCATGCGGGCGGTATTGTTCTCCGGCGTCTTTCGCACCGACCATCTGTTCGCCGCAATAGCGCTCGACATACTTTATTTGGGCTTGGGTGCCACAGCCTTTTTCGTCTCGTTCCACAATGCGCGACGGCGCGGGGCTCTGTTGCAGATGGGCGAGTAGAGCGGCTAGGCGCCTCCGCCATGCGCAAGTACCGCAAAGCCCTCCTTTTCGAAGACCGGCCTTGCTGCGCTCGATCCGAGAAACTCTAGGAGTTGCGGCGCTTTCGGATTCTTGCTGTCGGCTGTGAGAGCGGCCGGGTAGATGATCGGTGGGTGGGTGTCTTCGGGGAACACCCCCACGACCTTAACCCGCTGATCGGCCGCGGCATCGGTCGCGTAGACAATGCCGAGCGGGGCTTCGCGGCGTGAGACGAACAGCAAGGCGGCGCGCACGTTCTCGGCCGGCGCGACTTTGCCGTTGACGGAGCTCCAGACCCCGAGTTTCTCGAGGGCGGCTTTGCCGTATTTGCCCGCCGGTACCGTACCGGGATCGGCCATCGCAAGCCGGCCGCCGCCGATAAGCCCGGCCAGATCCATCCCCGGCTTGATCTCGATCTTCAAGTTGCTGTCGGCCGGCGCGATTAGGACCAGCCGGTTACCGAGCAGATTTTCCCGGGTCGCCGGCTTGATCAGGTGCCGCTGCTCCAGGTAATCCATCCAATCGAGGTCGGCCGAAATGAAAATATCAGCCGGAGCCCCCGCCTCGATTTGTTTTGCCAAGGTGGAGCTGGCGGCATACGAGATCTTCGTGCCAGTCCCACCTCGCTGCTCGAATAGGCGGACCGCCTGGTCGAGCGCGTTCGCCAGGCTCGCGGCGGCAAACACCAGTACGTCTTGCGCATTTGCGGCTTGAATCGGGCCGAATGCCAGCAGCGCGCCAAAGGCGGCAGCAGCGAACCGCCGCAAAGGGTGCGTCGCTTCAAGCTGCCGCAGGATCCGGCTTTTGCCGCTAGGCTGCGTGACGTGGTTGGGCTGTATCTCGACCCGCCGGCCCACAGCCAGGTGCTCTCGGTCGACGAGAAATCGCAAATCCAGGCGCTCGACCGCCCTCAGCCGGGCCTGCCGATCAAGAAGGGCTGAGCTGGGACAATGACCCACGATTATATCCGGCATGGTACGACCACGCTGTTTGCGGCGCTCAACGTCTCAGTGATCAACTCATCTCCGATTAGAGCGCGCCGTGTTCCCTCCATATCGACGGGTTGCGCGCCGCGCGCTGTTCTATCCCGGGAAGGCTCCGACGACAATATACGGACCAGCGCATCCTTTGGGCAGCCTTCGGCACTGCCGGCCCTCGATAGCTACGTTTTGGTCCATAAAGGTGATGACACAGGTTTCGCCGCCTGACGCGAGTGACTTCTCCTGTTAAGGGGTCAGGATAGCTTACTTTTGCGCGGGCACACCTGTTGCTGAGAGCCGTCGATGTCGCTTTGCCGACTGCCATCTATAAAGTATTTGATCAGCTGCAATGAGTAAATTCCCTAACATATAGTTGGCGTGTATTTCGATCCAAGGAAACAACAAGAAATAGCAACGTAGCTTCTGCCTAGGAGCAAGTGGTGATCGATAGATCGATAGAAAATATTCGAGCAACTTGCGAAATTCGGGAAATGTGAGAGATCGGGTCTTGGCCGGATCCCACCACTCGGTACACGGAAGAGTGCCGTACCGCTTGGTGAGGCGGAACCGCGGCGCTATGAGACGTACTGGCAGCATGGCGACAGATTGTCCGCTGTGGCGCCTCCTGATGAATAGATGCTCGGGTATTTCGCAAAACCGGCCGAGCAACGATAATCGCGCTAGCAACACTCGATCACCACTGACATAAATCCCCTGCGGTGGAAGGCGACTCAGACCTGACATCCGGATTACGCCGAAAATCTGATAGCAATTATGATCCGTCAGGATCATTTCGCGAAAACGATCTACCGGATCATTCGAATCGGCCTTGATTGGCGTGACATAGTTCTCGATGAAGGTGCCGTTTTCATCGACCTCTTTGGTTTTTGCGTAGGCCACGACGCAACCGGGGTCGCTCTCAAGGATCTCGACGCACCGCCGCAAGAATTCCGGTTCTAAGACGTCATCGACGGCGGCCCACTTGAAATACCTGCCTCTGGCGAGTTCATAGACGCGGCGCGCATTCCAGCCGACGCCCAGGTTCTTCTCGCTTCGATAATAGCGGATGCGGTCGTCACGTTCGGCATAGGCTTGCGCGATCTCGCCTGTGCGGTCCGTGGAAGCATTGTCGGATATAAGCAGTTCGAAATCGATAAACGTCTGGCTGAGGATCGAGTCAAGCGCTCTCTCTAAAAATCGCTCTCCATTATATACAAATAATCCAACACTTACTATTGGTGTAGAAGCCATTGAACTCGGCCCGATTATATTAAGGCAGAGAAAGCTCCTGCAACCGGCAATATTGTGCCTCCAATTTCGACCGCTTACCCCAAGCGGCCGGCCGCCGCTTTAGGTTTGAGGGGCTGCTGCGTTTAGTGATAAAGACTTATAGCTGTGCTTCCGGTGA
>JBARIB010000066.1:0-2014 GCA_049799535.1 Allostellaceae bacterium
ACTCGATTTCGCGCGGGATTTCTTCGGCCGCGAGGCGTTCCTGACGGTCTCGGGCCAGCTCAATATCGAGGCATATTGCCTGGCGCTGACCAAGGTCTATACCTTCGGGCCGACCTTTCGCGCCGAGAACTCGAACACCAGCCGCCACCTCGCCGAGTTCTGGATGATCGAGCCGGAGACCGCGTTCGCCGACCTCTCGGACAATGCGGCATTGGCGGAAGCATTGCTCAAATACACCTTCGCAGCGTTACTGAACGAGAGGCAGGAAGATCGCGAGATCACGCGGCGGCGGCGCCCAGCGGCTTCGCACGTTCGATCCGCTCGCGCTCGCGGGGACTGTTCATCGCCTCCCACAAATCGCCGCGCCGCTGCACGTTCAGCCAGAAGTCGGGGCTGTTGCCGAATACGCGCGCGAGGATGAGCGCGGTCGCCGCCGTCACGTTCCGGCGATTGTTGCATAGCTCGTTGACGTGCTTGCGCTGGACGCCCATCGCCTCGGCAAGCGCGGATTGTGTCAGCCCCATCGGCTGCATGAACTCCTCGACAAGAATTTCGCCGACCGTGGCCGGCTTACGCTTTGTCATCAGCATGGATCGCCTCATCGGTAGCTGTGGTCGTCGAGATAGATGCCCCCTGCCTCCCCACGGCTGCCATCCCAGCGGAAAACCAGCCGCCACTGATCGTTGACGCGGACCGAATGGAAGCCTGCCAGGTTGCCGCGGAGCTTCTCGAAACGGTTGCTCGGCGGCACCCGCAAATCCTGATCGCAGGTCGCATCGTCGATCATCTGAAGCCTGCGAAAGAGCCGGCTTTCGAGATCGGGCGGGATACGCCGCGATTGCCTATCCTCGACGAAAAAGGCGCGCAGCCACTCGTCCCGAAAGCTTGAGATCATGCCACGTCCGTAACTGTACCTATATACCACTCCTAGGTACAGATACAACTCTCGAAACTTCGATCCGGCGCAACCGCGACGGAGGGGAAGGTCGATTTCACATAGGATTTCTTTGGCCGCGAGGCGTTCCTGACGGCCTCGGGGCAGCTCAACGTCGAGGCGTACTGCCTCGCACTGACCAGGGTCTACACCTTCGGGCCGACCTTCCGCGCCGAGAACTCGAACACCAGCCGCCACCTCGCCGAGTTCTGGATGATCGAGCCGGCGATCACCTTCGCGGCATCGACCGGGAGCACTACGCCGCGATCCCCCAGCAACGCAACGTATTGACGCATCTCGCGTTTGCGTTCGCAATCGGTACGTGCTACTGAGCAAGCGGATGTCGCCGAAGAAGCGACCGGCGCCGCAGACGCACGCGCCCGGCAACAGCTGCAGAGCTAAAAGAACCAACAAGCTCAACCTACAGAGGCCGTTGCGCGCCTCGTAAAAAGAAAGAGGGAGGTATTCAGATGACGATAAGGCCTGATCCGACCTTTCACGCATCGCCAAGGCTGGCGATGGAAGCTCCTGTAGAGGATTTCGCTTACACCGTGCTGCTCAGCCCGGACTTCTCAAAGCCCGACGCGCTTGCAGTGATCGATGTCAAGCCCAGCTCGCCCACATTCAGCCAAACTGTCCATATGGTGACGATGCCGTACAAGGGTGACGAGTTCCACCATTTCGGATGGAACGCCTGCTCGTCGGCTTTGTCGCCGCTGGCGGGCCACGCGTTCATCGAACGGCGCTACCTGATCATTCCGGGGCTCCGCTCCTCGCGCATTTATGTGGTGGATACTCAGCCGCATCCCGCCGAGGCGAAGATCCATAAAATCATCGAGCCTGAGGAGGTATTCAGGAAAACCGGCTACTCCCGGCCGCACACCATCCACTGCGGTCCGGAAGGCGTATATGTCAGCACGCTCGGCGGCGGCGGTAAGGACGGCACCGACGGACCGCCCGGCATCTTCATCATGGACTGCGAGACGTTCGATATCCTGGGCCGCTGGGAGATCGACCGTGGACCCCAGAACCTGCACTATGATTTCTGGTGGAACCTGCCGCGCGACTACATGGTATCGA
>JBARIB010000067.1:0-13017 GCA_049799535.1 Allostellaceae bacterium
TCAGGGCAAGTCATGAACTGCACGACGCTTTCATTGCCGGCGCGCAGGAGGCAGGTCACCGGCTCAACCTGGATTTCAACGGTGCCGAGCAAGATGGTGTCGGACCCTTACAATTGACGGTTCGCAACATGCGCCGCTGCAGCGCGGCGGTCGCTTACCTGCGGCCCGCAATGAAGCGCCCAAATCTGCGTGTCGAGATTCGCGCATTGGCGCACCGCGTATTGTTCGAAGGGCGGCGCGCTGTCGGCCTCGAATATTCGCAGCTCGGGGTTGTGCACCGCGTCAAGGCCCGTCGTGAGATGTTGCTCGCCGGCGGCGCGATCAATTCACCGCAATTGCTGCAGCTCTCCGGGGTTGGCCCCGAGGAATTGTTGCGCGAGCACGGCATCGCGGTCGTGCACGATCTACCGGGGGTCGGCGAGAACCTGCAGGACCATGTCAATACCCGCATCGTCTATCGTGCGCGCCGCGCCAATACCTTGAACGAGATTTCCAGGAGCTGGCGATTGCAGACGCGTGCCGGGCTGGAATACGCCTTGCGCCGGCGCGGCGCATTGATGATGGGCGCCGCGCCGATCGGCCTGTTTGTTCGCACCCGGCCGGGATTAGAGTCGCCCGATGTGCAATACCAATTCCTCGCGGGCAGCTTTGTGAAGCCGGGGGAGCAGATGCACGATTTTCCAGCGTGCCAGGCGACGTGCATCCCGTGCCGGCCGGAGAGCCGCGGGTGGCTGAGGATCCGCTCGCCCGATCCGGCGGCGCCGCCGGCGATCCAGCCCAATTATCTTTCAACACAGAACGACAAGGATACCTTGATCGCCGGTTTGAGGATCGTCCGCGGCATCTTCCAGACCCGGGCAATGCAGCGACGCGTCGGCGAGGAATTCCTGCCGGGTAAGGACACGCAAAGCGACTCGGATTGGCTCGACTACATCCGCAATAACGCCGGGACCACCTACCATCCGACAAGCACCTGCACGATGGGTCAACATGAAAAGGCCGTCGTCGACAACGCGCTGCGGGTGCACGGCGTCGCGGGGCTGCGCGTCATCGACGCCTCGATCATGCCGGCCGTGGTCTCCGGTAACACCAACGCCGCCACGATCATGATCGCCGAGAAGGCCGCCGACATGATCCTGGCGGAGGTCCGCTCCAGCGGCCCCGCAAGGGCTGAGGCTGCGTGAGACAGGCTAGCGAGTCAGGTTGGAACCACATCGCCACTACCTCGATGCGAGACGGTGTCACCGCCGGCGGAAACGGCGGCAGAGCGGCCGAAGACGTCGCCTACGCGTTGGGTTCATTGCAGATCTGCCAGTACGCCCCGGTCGGCAATTTGCGAAAAGCCGGCGAATAGATTATGCCGGCCATTCCCGGAACGACGGGCGTCGCCGCAGGACTGGCGATCATCGTGTCGACGGCCGGCGTCTGCGCACAGCAAACCGAGCAGCTAACCCTTCCCAACGTTACCGTCATCGCACCCGCTTCCCCGGTCGAGGCGCCCTACCTGCGCGATCCCGGGAAGGCGTACCAGCGAAATCCTTACAGTGGTCGATACCGAGTCGAGGAGGACAGATTTCGCGAGGTCCCGTGTACGGCAACCCGCATCGCTTCTGCCGCCGGAGGCCGGTGCCTGCAAGGGTATCGGCTGTTGCCGGGCGCGACAGATCAGATCACCAACCCGAAAGGCGGCAGTAATTGTGACCTCTCCCTCGACGTCGTGTCGTATAGCACCGGCAATTTGTCGATCGAGGCGGATACGCTGATCTTCGATCCTTACAAGCTCACCGCCATAGGGCATCAAACATCACAGTTCTGCTACGTCAACGGGAATACCGGATATGATCAGGAAGATTTTCAAGACATGAACCAAGTGACCCGGCGGGGCACCAATTGGCGCAACCTCGTGGGTGATGGCGAAGACAAGTCGATCGAATTCTCGGATGGACCGCACAATTGCGCCGCGGTTCGCAAAGCCGGACCAAAATGGGGAGGCGGCTACGTCTTCATGATGCACGCGAGCATCTGCCGTGCCGATACGGCCATGTTACGGGCCGAGGACATCGCCTATGCGCTCGGCTCGTTGCAGGTTCGGCAATACGACCCGGAAGGCAATTTACGGCCGCTCGGACGATAGACCCGCCTCAACTGCAGGGCTGCAACTGTGTCATATGTAGGAGGCCATTGCGCAATGGCGCGCCTGGAGACCGTGATCAGGTCCTCGAAAAAGGGGGACATCCGCGAGATGCCTGCAGACCTAACCGGTACCATGCGGGCGGGTCGGGCTGAGCCGCGGCGGCAGCGCCAATGCCAGGATCAGGCTGACCACGGCGACGAGCCCGGCGATAATGTAGACAACGTGCAGCGACTGGCCGACTGCTTCGGTTAGTCGAGCAATCTCGGCGGCTCCGAGGGTCTGGCGCGCTGCCGGCGACAGCAGCCGATTCACCGCATCGCCGGCCTCGGGCAATTTGCGGTAAACTCCCAAGTTGAGGATCGCGCCGAAAACAGCTGCGCCTACGGACTGGCCGACAATGCGCATGAACATTGCCGATGAGGTGGCCATGCCGCGCTCGCTCCAGCCGACGCTCGCTTGGATCGAGACGATAAAGGCAGTGTTGCAAAAGCCCATCCCGACGCCAAGCAAGAAAGCCCCGGAACTGGCCCACAATAAGCCGCTCGCCGGCGTGAGCAGGATCAGCACGATGCTGCCGATGACCAGGCAAAGACCGCCGATCGAGGCCGAGAGCCGATAAGAAGTGCGGATCATCAGCCGGCCGGCCGCCATGCTGGCGAAGGCCCAGCTTACCGATGAGGCGGCTAGCACAACTCCGGCCGCCGTTGCATCGCGCCCCATCGCGCCTTGAACAAAAGTCGGCAGGAAACCGGAGACCCCCATCATCAGAGCGCCGTTGAAGAACCCGGCGAGGCAGCCGACCGCCACAACCCGGCTGCGCCACAGATGCAATGGTAGCATCGGTTCCGCCGCGCGCCTTTCATGCGCGACAAGCGCTGCCAGAGCGACAGCCCCCGCCAGCCCTAGTCCGCCGAGCGTCACACGATCCGCTTCTCCGGCTTGGACCAGGGCCAGCATCGGCGCACCGACGCCGAGCATCAGAATTGCCGAGCCGAGGTAATCGATGCGATGCCGGCGAGGCTCGCGATGCTCGTGCAAAAAGAGGCCGAACATGACAAAGGTCGCCGCGCCGATCGGCAGGTTGACCCAGAACACCAGTGACCACCTGACATGCTCGACGACGAAGGCGCCGAGAGTCGGGCCGATGATCGCGGCGATGCCAAACATGCCGGACACATAGCCCTGCATTCGCGCTCGCTCGACCGGCGCGTAAATATCGCCGATGATCGTCGTCACGATAGGCTGGATCGCTCCCGCCCCGATCCCCTGAAGCGCCCGGAACAGCACCAGGGCCTGCATGCTCCAGGCGCAACCGCACAGCAGAGAGCCGAGCAGGAATACGCTGGTCCCGGCAAAAAAAACGCGCTTGCGGCCATAGAGGTCGGCGAGCCGCCCATAGATCGGAATCGTCACCGCTTGCGCCAGCAGGAAAGCCGTAAAAACCCAGCTGAATAGGCGAAAGCCGCCGAGATCGGCAACAATCGTCGGCATGGCCGTGGCGACGATGTAAGCGTCCGTCGCGACCATGAAGATCGCGAGCATGACGGCTGCCATGACCAGCCGCCGCCGAGTCCGGTCTTCGGTCGACAGCTGTTCGGGAAGATTTTCCCGGGTGACGGGTTGATCGAGCAAGGCGCCCCCCATGCATCCGGAAGCGGAAGCCGGCCGGCGGTTATCTATCGGCAACCCGCTTTGATGAACAAGGCGGCAATGTGCGTATCAGGGATGCACCGAATTTGGGCAGAGACGCAATTGCTGGCAGAGCACGGCAGGCGTGCTCACCGAAGCCGCTAGGAATACCTGTTCTAATTTATGTCGTTTTGACCATGCTCGGATTTCGCATGGCTTTCATGCAACATAATAACCCGATAGAAAATTACTTTAGCTTTCCACTGATCCATCAGGATAGTACACCTGTAGAACCGCTGTTTGGTGTTCTTACCTACACGTTTCTCGGCGGGTATATCTGGACGATTCAATACCTCATCAGACGGATCTCTAATTTCGACCTTGCACCAATCTCTTTCTTCCAGTCGATCGGCCACATTTTACTCGCCCTATTTACGATGGCGGCGATCTGGCAAAGCCAGATCTTCGCAGATACGCCGCGCCTTCAGATCGGTCTGGCCTTCTTGGTGGGCTTCTTCCCGACTCTATTTATCGACGCGCTCGTGGCCAAGTTTCCCTGGCTGCGGCTTAGGCGCGTCAGTTCCGACAGCCGTGATCTGCAGGAGGAGTTCCCGCTTGATATGATCATCGGGATCGATCCATACATGAAGCTGCGCCTGGCTGAGTTCGAAATCGAAGACGTCCAGAACCTGGCGACGATCAACCCCATTCAGATCTTCGTCGAGACGCCCTATGGCTCATACGAGGTGATCGATTGGGTAGCACATGGAGAGGGCGCTCGATAATCCGGCGCTCCGCCGGCGGCTAGCTACAGTGCTGATCGGCGAACCACCAGCGGCCCCGAGTGAACCGGCAGCTGCATCGGCGCATCGCTCTGACAGGCAGCATCAACCGGAGGAGCCAGGGACCAGTGCGTTGCAGTTGGATCTGACAGTCGAACTCGATGCACTTGTCGCGATCATAAGGGACGATCTGCATGTGCAGCGCCTACGGCAGATCTGGGATGTGATCAGCGATCGGCTGGAGCAGCGCCCGGTGGTGGTGGTAGATCTTCCTGCCACAAGAGTCGGATCGCTCGCGGCCGCAGAATAAATCCGCCTCCCGTCCCGCCGACTTTGGCGAGGCCCGCAATCACCACCTCCGGCTAAACGCAGGCGGCCGCCGGAATCAACCCGCTCTGATCGTGAATTGGCAAGGCTTCGCATCAGGAACGCAAGCCAGCGGCTTCCCGTCTTCATAGGTCAGGGATACCGTCCAGGTCCCGGGGGAGAGCGCGTCCTTTCTCGCCCAGCTATGCCATTTGAAGGAGCCTTGCCGGTGGACTTGCTGCTCGAAGGTATCCGCCAAACCGGGCTGCCCGATCGCCAACTCAGTCGTGAGGTTTGGCGCGCCGGTTCCCGTTTCCCTCGCGTCCCGCAGCCAGTGCACCTGGATCGTTAGCCCGTGGTCCGCCCGCAGGCCATCGACAGCCGTCTGCGTACCGTCGAGAACCATCCACAAATAAAGCGGCCGGCCAGAGACCATAGTGGCCTCGGATGGCTGGCTCGGGGCGTCTGCGAGCCGATCGGTGAACCGCCACTGCATTACCTCTAAACCCGATTCCGGGCCCGAGGCTCGCGAAGTCGCGTCGTCCTGATTGCCCAGCGTAATCGTTACCGGAGATCCAGCGCCCGCTTGTATCCGGGATGCTTGCGGTGTGCCTGTCGGGACATCCGCGGCGGGCGGCGGATCGACCCAGCTCGCAGCGCCGGTGGCAATCGGGAGGATGCAGCAAATGCCGAACCGCACAAGGCGGCTCGGTCCTTTTTTGTCTCGGATCATCGCAGTTCGGTCCGTGCTGGATTAGGCAAGCAGGCGCAGATATAGCGCTCTCCACAGTCAACGCCGGAGCGACGGGTCTGTTCACCGCTTCCGCTCTCCCGAGGAATTTGGTTTCCGACGCTTTCACGAAGGCTCTGCACGACAGCCCCGCCAAGACCATTTTCCGCCTGAATTAGCCTGTTAGCTTTGACTGAGATCCTCTCTTCGAGTTGCTGTCCGGAGGACTTGGATGCTGAACCGCAGAGACTTCGGCACGGGGCTGGTTACGAGCGCAGCGATGCGCCGGGGAGGTCCGGAGCGACCGCCGCCGCAACCCTCGCCGGGAAAGGAGCCCAATCTTGCGCGCATCCTGCGCACAAAGAAGTTACGACTGGCCGGTTTCGTCGGCGAGGAGCCCTATTGCTATAAGGACCTGGCATCCGGCCAATGGTCCGGGTTTTGCGTCGCTTTCGCGCGCGATCTGGCGGCCCAACTCGGCGTCGAGGTCGCCGTCAGCGAAGCCAATTGGGCCGATGCAATCACCGACCTCCATACCGGCATGGTCGACTTGTGCTACGGCCTTGAGCCGACGCCGCAGCGCGCCATGTTTGCCGATTTCGGCAGCCCGCTTTTCTACGACGTCTATGCGATCATCGCGCGCAAAGACTTTGCCCCGAAGACCTGGGCTGAGATCAATGTGCCGGGTACGTTGGTCTCGGCCGATACCGGTTCCGCCCGTGAAGAAGCGGTCCGCCGCCTCGCCGGCCAGGCAGCGATGACGGGATTCAAAACCCGCAGCGAGGCGTTACTCGCCGTCCAATCCGGCCGTGTCGACTGCTTTGTCGGAACGACCCTTCTGCTGTTGTCCGAACTCAAGCAGGACCCGCCATATGGCGAGCTCAGAGTTCCGACCCCGCATCTACGCGCCGCTATCTGCCCGGCGCTGCCCTATGACGACGACCGTCGCTTCCGCGGCGTCGTCGAGGCCTGGCGCGAAGATAATCAGGAAACCGGCGCGATCCGGGATCGGATTATGGCGGCCCTTGCCAAATTGGGAATCACGCCGGGCGATCTGCCGCCTGATGTCTCATTGTGAGTTCGCTTGCGTCCCAAGGTCGAGCTTTTCGCGAAGCCGCGAGAGTCGATAACCGAGCGCGAGATAAGGACCCCATGACGAGCGGCCGGCAGCGTACTCGGCCGGGTCGCAGCCATATCGCTCGCGCAAATAGGCAACGACAGAGGAATCGACCGGGATGCGGCTGAAATCCTGCAACAACACTCGGCAATGCGCCGCCGCATAGGGGCCAATGCCGTTCAGGCTTAGCAGATAATCGTGTTCCAACCGCTCCGGGACGCCTTCGCCCGGGGGAGTAATGGCACCGTCATCGCCCATGCGGCGGGTCGCGGCGATTACGGTGCGGGCGCGAAAGCCCAGTTTTGTGACATTGCGGAGCCGATCCTCGCCGTAATCGAGCAAAGCCATCGGGCCGGGAAAACTGCTGCCGCCGCCCGGCTCGGTGACAAGAGCTGTAACCATGCGGCAGCTTGCCGACCAGTTTGTGTTGATCGTGAGAACGGTCTTTATGAAATCCTCATAAAAAGAGGAGCCGCGGAGCATCCGGCCGCCGCCGCGCTCGATCAGCGCTGCCAACTCGGGCAGGGCAGTCATTGCGGACGACGGCTCCCAATCGGCGGAAAGCCACCGCCGCACGCGTGCGAACACTTCGTCTGCAGAAGCGGTGCCGAAGCCCTCCCATTCCACAATCACCGCGTCCGGATGGCGCTGCGCAACGCGGATTGTGCCGAGGCGATCTCCGATTTTCTCCATCCGCGCGAGCCGGCCGGTATCAGCGTCCCACTGCCAAGGCGCAAGGTGCACCCAGCCGTGGCTGGCGACGGTCAGCGCGAGGTCGATTGGCCAGCGGAAGTTGAGGACCGCTTGGTGCTCGGCGTGACTCAGGCGGCCTCCAAGGCCTGCGACAGGTCGGCGATGATGTCATCCTCGTGTTCGATGCCGATCGACAGCCGGACGTAGTTCTCCGTCACGCCGGTCTGCAGTTGTTCCTCCGGGGACAGCTGCGAATGGGTCGTCGAGGCCGGATGGATCGCCAGGCTGCGCGCGTCACCGATATTGGCGACATGATAGAACATCTGCAAGGAGTCGATGAACCGCCGACCCGCTTCAAGCCCTCCCTTGAGCTCAAAGCCGACAAGGCCGCCGTACCCGCCTTTCATATACGCGTCGGCCCGGCGCCTGGCCTCGCCGGTCATCAGGCTCGGATGAATGACGCGGGTGACCTTGGGATGCTCAGCCAGAAATTTTGTCACTGCTGTCGTGTTGGCGCTGTGCGCACGCATACGCAGGGGCAAGGTCTCAAGCCCCTGGATAAATAGGAAGGCGTTGAACGGGCTCATCGGCGCCCCGAGATCGCGCAACAGGGTCACCCGCATTTTGAGGATATAGGCGATCGGACCCAGCGGTTTTACCGCTTGCGTCCAAACCGCGCCGTGGTAGCTGGGGTCCGGCTGGTTCAGGAGCGGAAAGCGCTCGGCATGCTTCTCCCAGTCGAAGTTGCCGCCATCGACGACAAGGCCGCCGATCGAGGTGCCATGACCGCCGATATACTTTGTCGTCGAGTACATCACGACGGCGGCGCCGTGATCGAGCGGCCGGCAAAGCACCGGCGCCGCGGTATTGTCGACGATCAGCGGCACCCCAAGCTCGCGCCCGATCCGCGCCACCTCGGCGATCGGAAACACCTCGAGCTTGGGGTTCGGCAAGGTCTCGGCATAATAGCAGCGCGTGCGCTGATCGGTGGCGCGACGGAAGTTCTCGGGATCGGCGGGATCGACGAAGCGAACCTCCATCCCCATCGTCTTCATCATCGTGTTAAGGAACAGGTTCCAGGTGCCGCCGTAGAGATCGGTGGAGCTGACGAAATTGTCTCCGGCCTGGCAGATGTTCTGGACTGCGAATAGGGAGGCGGCCTGGCCGGAGGCGAGGGCCAATGCGCCGACGCCGCCTTCGAGCGCCGCGACACGCTCTTCGAGAACGGCAGTGGTCGGGTTCATGATCCGGGTATAAATGTTGCCGAGTTCGGCGAGGCCGAACAGGTTGGCCGCGTGCTGCGTATCGCGGAATTGGTAGCTCGTCGTCTGATAGATCGGCACGGCGACGGCATTGGTCGCCGGGTCGCTCCGGTAGCCGGCGTGCAAGACGAGCGTTTCCGGGTGCTTGCTTTTGGTCGGCATTTAGATCTCCGTGGAAGGGCGCCGGACCGGCACTCTGCCATGACTAAGGCGGCAGGAATAGCCGGGTTCCGTTAACAGTGGACACAGCCGCGCAGAAATGGCGTTCACCTATTATGCGCTGCCCCACTGGACGCATTCTGTGAGAGGCGAAGACACCAGCGTCGGCGTCCAGATCCCGTCCCAGCCGACGATCGAAGCGCTGCGCGATGCTGCTGCTCGTTGCACGGCTTGTCACCTTTATCGAAACGCAACCCAAACAGTATTCGGCGAGGGCTCCGCGGAAGCGCGAATCACGCTGGTCGGCGAGCAGCCGGGCGATGCCGAAGACCTCGCTGGGCATCCCTTTGTCGGACCTGCCGGAAAGCTGCTCGACCGCTGCCTTGTCGAGGCGGGGATCGATCGCACGCCGACCTACGTCACCAATGTCGTCAAACACTTCAAATGGGTGCCCCGCGGGCCGCGGCGCATCCACAGCAAACCGGGTGCGGTCGAAATCGAGGCCTGCTTTCCGTGGCTCGAGGCCAAAATCACCGTCGTGAAGCCGCAAATCGTGGTTGCGTTAGGAGCAACCGCCGCGCAGGCGCTGTTCGGGAAAGCGTTCCGAGTGACCCGGGATCGTGGCCGACTGGCGCCCTTCAAGCTGGTGCCTCACGCACTTGCCACGCTGCATCCCTCCGCCATGCTGAGCGCTCCGGACGAGGCGACCCGTCGCGATGAGCTTCGACGCTTTGTCGAGGATCTGCGCAAAGTGGCGGAAATTCTACGATGAGAAGTGGGGCCGCCGCGGGTGCGGCCCAGTGAAGCCGACGCTGAACTGGATCGCAGTGGTGATTGCCGGCGCCGTTGTCCTAGTGATTGGAATTGTCATCGCCGCTGTGTGGACCGGAATCGGGGATGCTGAAATCAGCCCCGCGGGTTGGCTCGCGATGGCGTTGGGGGTGATCGCCACGCTGGCCTTGGGCATAGGATTGATGGCGCTGGTCTTTATTAGCAGCCGCCGGGGCTATGACGATATCGGGGGCAGCGATCGCTGAACCCCTTGCGATCGACGTCGCGAGACAAAAATTAACCATAGTGACTTACCTGATTCGACCGTAGGTTAATTTCGGCCGCGGCAATGCCTGCATTCGTCGAATATTGCTTGCGCTTTGGGTTGTGCCGTTGCAACCTTACGGAGCCGGTGCGAAGGGGAATGTACTTTGAAGAGGTCGTCGAGAGAATTGGCAGAACCCAACTCGGTTCCAAAATACGGGCGCGGTACCGGCGTGCCAAACCCGATTGATGTGCATGTCGGCGCCCGCATCCGGATGCGGCGGCTACTGCTTGGAATGAACCAGGAGACGCTCGCGAACGCGCTCGGCCTCACATTCCAGCAGGTGCAAAAATACGAAGGCGGTGCGAACCGCGTAAGCGCTTCTCGCCTTTCGGCGATGGCCGAGATCCTGGGGGTGCCGATCTCGTATTTCTTCGGCGACCTGCACCCGGATAACGCCGAGCTGAGCCCCGAGGACAGGCAATGGCGGGAACACCTGCAGCGTCCGGAGACGATCGAGTTTATCCGCCTTTACTACGCGATCCCCGATGCCAAGGTGCGGCGGCAATTCCTTGAGATGGCCAAGACGGTCGCCGAATCCTTCGAAGCCAAGCCTTAACTGCCGTTTGCGCACCTGCACCGCTGGCCTCGCCCGGAGTGAGAGATCGAGCCAGGGGTGATGCCAGACCCTGTCGTCGACAAGATCCTCGCGCATGTCGAGCGGGTGGCCGAGCACGGGGTGCCGGAGCCCGCACGCTCAGCGGCCAAAGCTTTCGTCGCCGATACTCTCGCTGTCGGCATAGCGGGTGTCTCGACCCCGTGGCGCGGCGAAACACTGAATATGCTCGCGGCCATCGGGGGTAGAGACGAAGCAACGGTGCTCGGTAGCGCGGAGCGACTGCCGCTTCTGCATGCGGCGATGCTCAATGCCTACCAGATCCATGGACAGGAATTCGATTGCGTGCACGAGGCGGCGGTCGTTCATCCGATGGCCGTGATCTTTCCCACCCTGCTCGGCTGGGCGGAGCGCGAGGCAGGCGTATCCGGCCCTCGCCTGCTGCGCGCCATCGTCGTCGCGGTCGATATCGCGGTGAGCTTGGGGCTGTGTTCGCGCGCGCCGATGCGGTTTTTCCGACCGGCCAATGCCGGGGGGTTCGGCGCGACCGCCGGTCTCGCGGTGCTGGCCAGCCTCGATGCGGAGCAAACGCGCGATGCCATCGGGATCTATTACGGACAGTGCGCGGGCACAATGCAGGCGCATGCCGAAGGCACGCCGCAGCTCGCCATGCAGATGGGGTTTGCCGCACGCAGTGCGATCACCGCCATCGAACTTGCCCGACGGGGTATGCCCGGGCCGCACGCCCCGATCACGGGTGATTTCGGTTATTTCGCGCTGTTCGATGGCAAGGCTGACCCGGCGCCCTTCGAAGAACTGGGCACCTCGTGGCGCATCGCCGAGGTCAGCTATAAGCCATACCCCTCAGGCCGCGCCACCCATGGCGGCATCGACGCTCTCCAGCGCTTGATGACGGAAGACAATGTCACCGCGGACCGGGTGGTCGCGTGCCGGTTTCGCGTTCCGCCGTTGACGGCGCGGCTGGTCGGCCGCCCAGCGGTGCATGGCATGACGGTTGGCTATGCCCGGCTGTGCCTGCAATATGTCGGAGCTGTGTGCTTGCGCCGCGGGATTGTCGGCCTCGACGATTTTACGCCGGCGGCGCTCGCCGATCCCACCACATTTGCTCTTGCCCGTCGCCTGGTGGTCGTCGAGGACGGCAACCCCGACGTCAATGCGCTCGTGCCACACCATGTCGAGATCGATCTCGCCGACGGACGTACGGTTGCCTGCACGGTAAGCTCAGTGAGCGGCGGCCCGGAGCGGCCGCTCGCCCCTGCTGCTGCTCGGGCAAAATTCGACGCTTGCTGGCGCTCCATGCCGAGCCTGCCGCCGGAGCAAGGAGCGGCACTGTGGAACGCGGTATCCGCGTTGGAAACTCTGGAGGACGTCAGCATTCTCACTACGCTGACCCATCCTATAGGACGGGATAGGCAGGAGGCCGGACCCGCGCCATAATCTCCCTTCTCCAACAGGGAGAATGGTCATGGCCTACAAGCTGGAAGGCAGTCTGCTCGAGGTCTGCGACTGCGAGGTTCTGTGCCCTTGCTGGATTGGTGAGAACCCGGACAACGGGACCTGCCAATCCGCCCTCGCCTATCACTTCGAGCGCGGCGTTATCGACGGGATAGACGTGTCCGGGCTTACGCTGGCCACCAATGTGTTCATTCCGGGCAACGTGCTCGACGGCAAATGGCGTGCCCAGATCTACATCGACGAACGCGCCAGCAGAGAGCAGGAGACAGCGCTCGTCAGCGTCTTCACGGGCAACAAAGGCGGACCCATTGCCGATCTTGCAGCGCTCGTCGGCGAAGTCGTCGGGATCGAGCGCGCCCCAATCACCTTTGAGGTGAAGGAGGGCAAGGGGACCCTGCGGATCGGCGAGACGACCGAAGCGGTAATGGAGCCGTACCGCGGACCCAGCGGCAAGCCGACCACCTTGGTCGACAGTATCTTTTCGACGATCCCCGGTGCACCGGCCTACGTTGCAAAGGCCTCAACCTTCCGGCTGAAGAACCCTGCGGTCGGGGTCGATGTCGATTTGCGCGATCACAACGCGATCCAGGGAGAATTCGCCTTCGAGGGCTAGTTTCGGTATGCAAGAGGCTTTGCATCGCAGCCGCTTTATACCGTTGATGGCGGCGCTCGCCGTCACGGCATGGGCGACGCTTTGGCTTTGGGGACAGAGCCCCTATGCCCGCTATCTCGATCACGGCAATTGGACGCAGGTTGGGCTCGCGGGTCAAGATTTGTCGAACGCTTCCCGGCGGCGCGCCGGCGCTGACCGCACTTCTGGTTGTTGGCGGCTGGGTGCTGATGCTGGCCGCAATGATGCTGCCGACGACTTTGCCGCTGCTCGATATTTTCCGGCGCCAATCGGCGCCCTTTTGTTGGTCGCCGCGTCGTGGGTCGTGATTGCCGGCGTAACCGCGTGAAGGCGGCGGCCCCGCTACTCTGCCGCTGCTTGCACCGGCTGCCGGCGGCGGTCCATATAGTCGATGCTGACCGGCTGGTTGGTTTCGAACGGGCTCTTGAGGTCGAATTCCTTGGCCA
>JBARIB010000068.1:0-6618 GCA_049799535.1 Allostellaceae bacterium
CCGCATCGACCGATGCCAGTTCGAGCATCCGGCGGCAGGCTTAGTGGCGTACCGCCGCCGCCTGCACGGCGTCGGCGTCGGTTCCCAGATAGACCTCGATCACCCGCGGGTCGGCCGCGACCTCGGACGGAAGCCCCTCGGCGATCTTCTCGCCGTGGTCGAGCACCATGACCCGGTCGACCACGCGCATCAGCACCCCCATGATGTGTTCGACCCAGATGATAGTGATGCCGAGCTGGGCACGGATGCGCCGCAGCATATCTGCCGCCTGGTCCATCTCTGCCCCGTCGAGCCCGCCGAGGCTTTCATCCGCCAGCAGGAGGGTCGGACCGGTGGCCAGCGCCTTGGCGAGTTCGAGTTTCTTGAGCCCGGCGGCGCCGAGCCCGGTCACCGGCATTTCGCGGTCGGCCGGCAAGCCGACCAGCTCGAGCGCCCGCTCGGCCGCCTCAAAGGCGCGAGCGCGTGAGTGCCGGCCCTGCCCGTAAAAGCCGGCGAGCACGACGTTATCGAGCAGGGACAAGCGGCGGAACGGCCGGGGGATCTGGAAGGTGCGGCCGATCCCCTGGTTGATGATGCGGTGCGGCGGCCGGCCGGCAATCTCCCGCCCGTGAAAGCGGATCGAGCCGGCGGTCGGCGCCAATGTGCCGGAGAGCAAGTTGAAGATTGTGCTCTTGCCCGAGCCGTTCGGCCCGATCAGGCCGAGAATCTCGCCCTGATCGACCTTGAAGGAGACGTTGTCGACGGCGGTGAAGCCGCCGAAGCGTTTGACCAGATCGCTGACCTCCAGCACGGAAGTCGGCTAATTCTGGGCGTAGGGCGAGCTGGCCGGCAGTTTCAGCACCGGTTCGCGCTGCTGCTGGGCCTTTGGCCAGACGACATAGCTCTGGTCGTCGATATACTGGACGATGACCGGGTAGGCGCGCTCGTTCTGGCCGGCCATCGGCATACCGGGGGTCTCGAACTTGACGCCGAAGCCCAGCATCGTGTGGCCGTCGGACAGATCGGTATCGAGCGCCGCCTTGCGCAGATCATCGGAGGTGATACCGCCGTATTTCTTGATCGCCCGCGGCAACACGTTGGTCAGAAACAGGTAGGTGTTGGAGGCGGCCATGCCGACATGGGCCGATTTGATGACGGTATCGGGCTTTGCCTTTTCATAGGCGTCGCCTACCATCTTGATCATCGGTAAGAGATCGGGCTGCAGCGATTTCGGATTGGTCTGCCAGATCGAGATCGGATCGACGTTGAAGAAATAATTGGCGTCCTTGCCCGCCGTCTCCTTCAGCTTCGAGTACACCCCGTAGCCGGCGCCGTGACCGATCAGGGTGCCGAAATGCAAGCCGAGTTCGCGTGACTGGCGCAAGAACAGCGTGATGTCCGGGTTGTAGCCGGTATGGAAGATCACGTCCGGGTGTGCCCGTTTCAGCTTGGTGACCAAGGAGGACAGGTCCGGAGTGCTCGACGAATAGCCCTCGTCGACGACCACCTGGAACCCGTACTTCTTGGCGCCTTCGTCGGTGCCCTTGGCGACGTCGGTGCCGTAGGGGCCGTCTTCATGAATGATGGCGATCTTCAGATCCTTCGGGTCCTTGCCGAGCTGCGCCTTTGAATAGGTGTCGACCATCGCAGTCGAAGTCAGGCCCCATTGTCGACCATAAGGCTGCGGCCGGAAGACATATTGCAGGTTGCGCCCCTCCAGAACCGGCGAGGCGATGCAGGTGGTGATCCACATGAATTTCTTGAACTGCTCGACGCGCGCCGCCGCCGGCACGCACTCGGCGGAGGAGTAGAAGCCGAGCAGCATATCCACCTTTTCCTGCTCGATCAGGCGGACCGCCTCGTTGATCGCGACATCGGGCTTGCTCTGCGCGTCGGCGTAGATCGGCTCGACCTTGTAGCCGTCGATGCCGCCATGCTGGTTGAACCAATCGATGACGATCTTGGCGCCAAGGTACTGGAGCTCCGACCCGCCGCCGGCGAACGGCCCAGTCAGATCGTAGACCACGCCGATCTTGATCGTCTTGGTGGGCTCGTCGGCGCGCGTTCCCGCCGCTGCGAGAAAGGTAGCCGCCGCGAACAACCCGAAGGCGAACCGCGAAAGTCCCTTTCGTGTCATAGAAGCCTCCTCTACCGGCATTCCGGTGCCTGTCTTGCGTACCAGCTTACGAGGCGTCAAGCCGAACTGGCAAGGATCTGTTACGCACCTGCCGCCTGACACGGTTTAGCATTCAAAAGGTAGACTTGCGCGGCGGTCCGACAGTGATCAATCGAGGATTTTCCGCCGAATGGGCGATTTCGCATCGGCGATCCGACTGATGGTTTACCAGCTCGCGCACCTCTTCGGCGTGGCCGGCGCCCAGTTACGACATCGTCAACTAACTTGGGCGACGAAGCCGCCTGCAAGGAACGCCTCGCCGAGCTCGGGCCGAGGCCGTTGGGAGCCGGCTGACCAATCTCACCCCTGCTGACAGTCGTTGGCAGGGGTCGGGGCGTTGGAAAATCCCAGCACCGGCAAGAGCGTGATCGCCTTTACCCACAAGCCCGTCCTCGGCGACGACCCCCGTCGCTGTCGAGAACCGGCGCCTGATCGCCGCCGCCATCAAGGCCGGGTTCACGATCTGTCGGCCAACAACCCCGCGCATGCAGACAGGTTGGCCGAGCTGGGGATCGCCCCTATCGTGACCGTGCTCGCCCGCACCTATGCGCGCCGTGCAGTTCGGCACCGGTTCAAGCAACTGCAGGGACATGTATCAGAGTAGCGGGAGGGGGTGATGCGTGCGGAGCGCGGCCTGGGGGCAGATGGGTCTAGCCCGCACACTCTGTGAGAGGCGCCAGCGTGAGCCCAACGACGCGCGGCGCCTCGCGGCAAAGGCTTACCCTCGGCGGCCCGCCTCTCGGCGTACAAGTATCGAGGGTTGTGCCGGATGGCCGGCACAGAGCCTTAGGCATGGGGGGAAGGGCCTGATGGACGATATGACCTATGTCGGATTGGAGGTGCCCAAGCCTGCCCCTACGAAGGCGGGAGGCGAGGGTGTGGGTGGCGGTCGCCCGACAACCGGCGTCTTCGCGCTCTGTCTCCTGCCGTGCCCACCCACGCCCCGCACTCTTCTGCCACTGCGAAACCAATAAGCTTGCCCGCATCCTTGAGGCAAACATGAGAACAGGGAGCGGAGAGGACCCCTGCACCGCGCCACATGCCTGGGCGTTCGAGCTTGATGGCCTCCGCCCCATATCGGTGAGGATCATCGTGCAGAACGCCCTTCCGTATCCTCGGTCGGGCCGAGCACCTTCGGCGTGGCAACCAGACCGCCGAACATATCGATGGGTCAGCCAAATTTCATTCTCCCGTCGTGTCGAGCGTCGGAAGCCGGTAGCGGTCATCAGGATCGTCCCAGCCCGTGAAGCGCGGCGGGCGTTTTTCGGCAAACGCCGCGCGCGACTCGATGAGGTCGCTCTTGGCGCCGTGATCCTTGAGCGCAGCGGCGAGGCGCTGCTGCTCCGGCGAGGGCATGGGGCGCATTTGGCGCATCATGTGCACGGTGTTGACGCGCGAGGCCGGCGGCAAGGTCAACAGGTGCTCTGCCATCGCGAGCGCGCTCGGAATCAGCTGGTCGGCATCCACCAGCCGGTTCAAAAAGCCAATCTCGTAGAAGCGTTCAGCGGTGAAACGAAAGCCTAGCGCCATCTCCATCGCGATCGGATAAGGCAGGTTCGCGATGTGCCCGTGGTTGTAGCCGCCCAGCAGCCAGCGCTTTGCTTCGGATACTTCGAACACCGCGCCGCGCGCGGCGACGCGCAGATCGGTCCGCTCGACCAGCATGAAGCCGCCGCCCATCGCATACCCGTTGACCGCGGCGATAATCGGTTTTTCGAGCGCTCCGGTCATGAACGGGTCCTCAATCGCCGGCCGTCTGCCGCCCGGCGTGCCATGCTGTAGCGACTCCTTCATATCTTCGCCGGCACAGAACGCCCTGCCGGCGCCTGTGAAGATCGCTACTTCGAGCGCGTTGTCGCGACGGAATTCCGTCCAGGTCTCGGCGAGCCGGGTGCGCATTTCATGATTGAGCGCATTTAAACGCTCGGGCCGGTTCATCCGCACCACGAGGACTTGCCCGTGACGCTCGGTCTCGACGACGGCCATCTCTTCACCTCCTGTGCTTGGTTCCACAGCCTACCAAAGGCTACCATCCACCGACCCCCGACCGCGAGGAGTTCAAAAAACCATGGGCCAGCAGATCGAAGAATTGGCCGAGTTTGTTGCACGCACCCGATGGGAAGACATTCCCGAACCGGTGCAACGGCATGCCAAGCTCGTACTCCTTGACACTCTGGGTGTGATTCTGGCTGGAGCAGAACGGCCGGAGGTCCGGCAGCTGCGAGACCGGCTGGCCGGGAGCGCCGGAACTGGGGCCACCGTCTTTGCGCCGGGCTGGCCGGCACAGGATCCGCGCACAGCGGCACTACTGAATGGGGTTGCGGGACGCTCGATCGAGCTTTGCGAAGGGCTTAGGTTCGTATCGGGGCAGGCGGCAATGCAGGTTCTGCCGGGTGTGCTGGCTGTGGGCGAGCATCTCCGGCGGCCCGGGCACGAGTTGCTGGCTGCCCTCGTATTGGGCTACGATGTCGCCGGACGGCTTGCCGGCGGCTTCACGCCCCGGCAACTGGCGCACCAGAACGGCCAAGTGCCGCTGCTGGCGGCGGCCGCAGCGGGCGCGCGATTGCACGGGATCGACGCCGCCGGTATCAGCCGCGCTATGCGCATCGCGACAACGTTGCTGCTGACGCCGAGCTACACGAACGCAGTCGCTGGCGCGACAGCGCTCAATGTCGCCGGCGGCATGAGCGGGTTTGCCGCGGCGCTTGCGCCCGAGCTAGCACTGGCGGGTTTCGAGGCCGAGGACGATGCGGTCGAGCAGGCGCTGGGCGAACTGGTCGGGAGCGGGTTTTCGCCCGATGCCGTGCTCGAAGAGCTCGGCGTCACTTGGCATATCACGAGGAATTATTTTCGCCTCTATGCCTGCTGCAATCCGATCCATCCGGCTCTCGATTGCCTGCAGCAGGCACTGGCGGAACTGCAACCAAGACCTGAACAGATCGAGCGCATCGATATCGCGACCTACCGTTTCGCTTCGGTGATGCGCAACCCCGACCCGCCAAATTATTTTGCTTCCAAATACTCATTGCCGCACGCCGCCGCGACGATTGTCGTCAGGCAGCGGGCCGATTACGCTGCGCTCGACGACACCGCGTTGCGGGATCCGGCCATTGCGGCGCTGCGCCCACGCGTGCACGTGACGGAGGATCCGGCGATGAGCGTGCTGGCGCCTCGGCTCAGGCCCGCCCGAGTGACCGTCACATTGAAGGACGGCCGCCGTAGCACGCAGGCCTGCGAGAGCCACAGGGGCGACTTTCAGCGGCCTTTCGGCGAGGCTGAGATCCGGGCGAAGTTCCGCGATCTCGCCGGCGCCGTGCTGACCGCAGAGGGTATAACCAGGGTCGAGGAAGCAGTAGACCGCTCCGAGCACTGGCAAAACGTTGGTGAATTGACAGGACTGCTCCGCCATCACAGCCGTCCTTGACTTTCATCGGTTGAAGGTGATGACAAGTGTGCCGTTTGGCGAGCTGATCTCGCTTGCACTGGGAGTAATTGGTGCGGGGATTCTCACCGGTCTGCTCGCCGGTTTATTCGGGATTGGCGGCGGCGCCGTAATCGTTCCGGTGCTGTTTGAGGTTTTCCGTATTCTTGGCGTGCCGGACGAGGTGCGCATGCAACTCAGTGTCGGAACCTCGCTGGCCATTATCGTCCCGACTACGATACGGTCTTACTGGGCGCACCGTACAAAGGGCTTGGTCAATCAGGTAGTCGTCCGTTACTGGGCCCTTCCGGCGGTTTTCGGTGTTGCGGTCGGTGCCGTCATTGCCGCTTTTGCCCCCGGCAGAGTGCTCAGCCTGGCGTTTGTTGTGATAGCCGGGATTATTGCGGCCAAGCTCCTCGCCGGCCGAGAGAGTTGGGCGCTCGGCAGGAGCTTGCCGGGACGCGCCGGGATGATTGCTTACGGCTTTGTCGTCGGATTCGCGTCATCACTGATGGGCATCAGCGGCGGTTCGCTGGCGACGATGGTCATGACGCTGTATGGGGTGCCGATGCACAACGCGGTGGCGACTTCGGCAGGTCTCGGCATTCCGATCGCGATCGCTGGCACAATCGGCTATCTTTTCGCTGGACTGCCTCATCAAAGCTTGTTGCCGCCTCTGACGATCGGGTTCGTCTCCGTGATCGGCGTCCTTCTAATTGCGCCGATCTCCAGCTACATCGCGCCATTCGGCGCCCGCCTCGCGCACGCTCTGCCCAAACGGCGGCTGGAAATCGGCTTTGGGCTGTTTCTCCTCGCCGCATCGTTGCGCTTTATCGCGAGCTTTATTTCTGATTGAGTCGGCTGCTTCCGGCACTGACGACACAAGCTTCGCAATAAAGATCGCCACCCCGCCCGAACCGCCCAATTTGACAATGCTCTTTCTCCTCAGCTAGGCAGACAGGAACAGGGTCTCTGGCACAATGGGCGAGCCGCCGGTTGTCGCTGCCGTGCGGAGCATCAGCCTTGTAGCTGAAGACTGGAA
>JBARIB010000069.1:0-21821 GCA_049799535.1 Allostellaceae bacterium
GCGCCAGCCTTGACGCGAGCGCAGCCGTGGACCAACCCTAAGAACTACTCCCTGTCCGTTTATTCGGGGGCAACTACACTTAGTAGCTGCCGTCTAATCCGCGTATCAAACTTTGCGTTACAAACAATAACAAGATTTCACGAGGCAGCTAGTGGATGTGATCCGACACTTGGTACCCACGTCCAACAGCGGCAGTGATGTCGTCGGGATCGGCGCCAGACGAAGGGCTTGGGGCTTGCGTTGGTCTCGGCGAGGAAGCGTTTGATAGCGGCCTGGAGATCGACGAGCGAGCGGAACACACCACGCTTCAGCCGTCGCCGGGTCAGCTTGGCGAAGAAGCCCTCGACCGCATTAAGCCAAGAGGCCGATTTCGGCGTGTAATGGAACACGAAACGAGGATGACGATCGAGCCAGGCCCGGACCTTGGGGTGCTTGTGGCTGTCGTAATTGTCGAGGATGACGTGGACGATCTTGCCGGCCGGGGTCGCCGCCTCGATTGTGTTAAGGAAGCGGATCAACTCCTGATGCCGGTGGCGCTGCATGCAGCAACCAATGACCTTGCCTTCAAGCACGTCGAGGGCGGCGAACAGCGTGGTGGTGCCGTTGCGCTTGTAGTCGTGGGTCATCGTTCCGCAGCGGCCAGGTTTCAGCGGCAGGCCGGGTTGCGTGCGGTCGAGCGCCTGGATCTGCGATTTCTCGTCGACACTGAGCACAATCGCATGCGCCGGCGGATCGCCCCACGGGTCCGGCCGATGGCCGGCCCGAGGACAGGCTCCGAGGCCGACGATGTCGCGCAGCTTCGCCACGAAGTCGGGATCGCGCGACAGCTTGAACCGGCGCACCCGGTGCGGCTGCAGCCCGTGCGCCCGCCAGATCCGCTGCACCGAACTGACGCTGATGCCGACCGCTTTCGCCATCATCTCGGCCGTCCAATGCGTGACTTCGCCCGGCGAGTCGCCGAGCGTCAACGCCACCGTGCGCTCGTGCACACTCGTCGGCAAAGGCGGGATACGCGAGGGCCGCGTCTTATTGCGCAACAGCCCGACAACCCCCGCCCGCATGAACCGCTCCTGCCAACGCCACACCGTCACTTTGCTCGTGCCCGCCCGGCGCATGATCCCGCGCAATCGCAAAGGAACATCTGTGGCAACCGGGGACCGATTTACGGGCCTGGCCGCTTGCGATCCTTCATAACCAAAATGTAAATGAAGTACGCCGGTCAGTGCGAGAAGGTGTCCCAGTGGCAGTGGAGGACGTCACCCCGGTCCTGACGTTGGAGCCGAACGCCGGGGTGTCGCTGCAGCAGCGCGACCTCGAACGAGCGATCAGCTTGCTGCCGGAAGAGCAACGGCAGGTTATCCTTCAGGTTGGACTGGAAGGAATGCGCTACGAGGAGGTCGCCGCGGTGCTCGATATCCCAATCGGCACAGTCCGATCACGACTTTCCCGCGGCCGCGAGATGTTACGAAAGCTCACGGATATGAAGGAAGGCACCGAGACCACCCAACGTCGAGCGCACGAGCGCAGCAATTCCGCGATCTTCCGCGACGCGGCCTGATCCCGTCGCCTCGGCGCAGAGAGGCGATCGAAAAGCCTCCAACGGGTGGAGAAGGGCATGCCCGCAACGGCGGTTCTTGCCCGATCATCACGAAACCTTTAGAAACCCCGCGGCGGTTGTTGGCGGGGCGTGGCTCAGCCTGGTAGAGCGCCTGCTTTGGGAGCAACCGCTCAACCGCGATTAGCCGCTTGATCCTCCTTCCTTTTTCCTTGCCTCGCCGATAGCGCGTGGTCCGAGCGTGGCCTTTTCGACCGCTTCCATCGCGGTCCGCACATCGGTGACGTCGGAGCGGATGTAGCGCAGGGTCGTCCTAATATCCTTGTGACCGAGCATGCGCTGCACGGTCTTCAGATTGCCGACCGCGCGCTGCGCCCGCGTAGCGGCGGTATGGCGCAAGTCATGGAACCGAAAATTCTCTATATTGGCCTCAGTAAGCGCCTTCGCCCACGCGCGGCGCCAACCGTCAGCCGTGAACGGATAGCGCTCGCCCTTTTTCTGCAGCAAATTATGCTTAGGGTCATGACGGGTTCGCGCGCACACGTAGGTGAAAACACGCGTCGGATGACGGCCGCGTTCTTGCGCAAGGATCGTCGCAACCGCCGGAGTGATCGGAATGTAATGCAGCTCGCCGCCTGGCTTTTTTGACTTCACCCGAAAGACAATCGTCCCGGTGTGCCAATCGACCTGCGGCCAGGTCAACTCGATGACATTCGCAAGGCGCACCCCGGTGATGAGAGCGAACCGCACTATCGCGTGAAAATCGACGCGCAACGCTGCAAACAACCGTCGCTCCTCGTCGTCTCGGCTGAGGATGTGTTCGCGCTCGCCGGCCTCCTCCAACAAGACCTCTTGCCAGGCGATCTCGGCGACCGCCACCTTCCACAAGTTACGAGCGCGCCGCATGACCGCGCGCAAATGCTCGAGCTCGATATTGACCGAGCGGTTTGACAGGTTTGCGCGGCGTCGTGCGGCATAGGCTATCAGGTCGGCGGGGCTAATCCCTGACAACAGCACGTTCTTGCCGAGCCCGAATTGATCGCGTTGGAGGGTTTTCCCCAGCCGCTTAATGTCATCTCGCGACGCCAGATATTGCCCGTGCTCGAGCCAATAGCGAGCGAGCGCCTGGGTCAGCGTGAGCTCCGGTTTTTTGCCGGTCAGCTCCCCGAGGAGGGCGTCGGACCGGATTTTGGCGGCGAGGATTTCGGCGGTTTCTCGGTCGTCCGTCTCAAGGCTGTCTCGAAATCGACGACCTTTGACCGTGAAGTTCGCGTCAAGGTCGATGACCCTTTACGTCGCTGGATAACGAGGCTTCGCTTCCGTCGCATCCGCGCCCCTGCCTTTCAATGTACGCCTCCAAATCGCTCAGCTTAAATTTGCGTCGCTTGCCAACCAACACATAGCGTAGCCGCCCGGCCGCGATTTCAGCGATCAACGTCGCCCGAGACACATCGAGGCGCTTACAGGCCTCGCCCTGCGGAATGAGCAGCCGTTCAACCATCGGCGGCCTGGAATTCGGTATCATCGTCAGGGGCTGGCATCAGTTATGCGACAGACTTATCGCCTACCACTCGTGTCGGCGCGATCAACGCGAGCCGATTGCGCCGACCAGCTCCGGCCGATTGCAGCAATTCGTCATGGAGCGACAGCGCCTCATCCATTCCCAGACGGGTCTTCTCAATGACGTGCTCGCCCCGGTGCCGGACAAGTATCACGCCGCCATCATCCCCACGCGTGACGCTGATATCCACCGGCCGCCGCTGGGCGACTTTGCCGGAACTGTCGCGTGATTGATTGCCCGCTTCCCATTCGCCTGGGTGCCGGTCGTGGGTGAGAGTGGCGCACGCTCGTTCTATTCCTTCGCCGTCGACGTCCTCGCGCATTGGTTGGATTTGATCGCTTTTGGCGCTCCATTCTTGGCGGGGCCCGGCGAGCTCACCGCGGAGCTCTTCAATATTGTTGACGAGCCGGTAGAACCTTTCGGCCAATCGGTCGATGCGTTCAACTAGCCCGTCGAGGCGCTTACTCACCGGATCGTCCTCCGGCAAGAAGACGAATTCGCGAAATCCCGGCCATAGCTGCGCAGCTTGGTCGAGGCGTGCGACGGTCCAACCGCGGCCGCCACGCAGCATCTTCGCCATTCGTGGGCTGATCCCAAGCTCGCTGGCGATGCGCTTATCTTTGTTACCACCAGGAAAGTCGATCTCGAGCCAGGCGCCAGCTCGGATGGAAATCTCGCTGACGAAATCACCAGCGTGATTGCCGAGCCAACCACGGGTGGGTATCTGCGGTATTGGCTCCTTGGCTCCGTGTTCGAGCAGGAGCTCGGCCTGTCTGGTGAGAGAACGGCCGTTTTTCTCGGCCAATTCTACGAGCCGACCCCGCAATCTGGGGTCAACGAGCAGGCTTAGTGGCACCCGTTTGTCGGCTTTCGGCTTGCGGCCGCGGCGGCGTTGTCCCAGGGCGGCGTCGGTCACGGTAACCCTTCTTCTCCCTTCCAATGCTTTTCCATATTCATAGCTATTACGTAAATTGTCAATCAGCGCAACAAACGCTAAGGTACCAATTGATACGCAGACTAACCCCAAAGGATACGCCATGCCCGGCCCGCGCCGTCGGCGCTCAAAGCAGCAAACAGAGACGTACACCGTCCCCGAAGCAGGGGATCTTCTGCGGATCGGCCGCAATCAGGCCTACGCAGCGGCCAAGCGCGGCGAGATCCCCACCATTAAGATCGGTAGGAGCCTGCGTGTGCCGAAACTGGCTTTTAACCGGCTGCTCAAGGCCGCCGTGCCACGGCCACCATCGGCAAGTTAAGGCCAGGCGCCTGCACGCGCCTGGCCGGAGGCTCTCGATGCAGATTGCGATACAGAGGAAAATCCGATGCCTGCGGCATCATCCCAAAAATTGCGGAGAAGACAGTCCAAGGTCAATCAGCGCGGATCAAATGGTGCGTCGGCGCGACATTTTTTGCGCGGGTGCTGGCGATGACCACCCCCGTCGCTGCAGTCGCTGTCGGCTATGGCGATCCTCAGCCCCCGCGGCAGTAAGGATGGTCAGTTGGCAGCCGTTTCGTAAAGGTTCGCTGCGAGGCTTCGCCACGATCGAATTACCGATTGGCCTGCGCATTTTCGACGCGCCAATCCGCACCGGCACTAACGGCCTCTGGGCAGGCCTGCCGGTAAAGCCGGAAATTGGTCGCGACGGCCGCCGCAAGACGAACATCAATGCCGGTCTGCGGTGAAATGTTGGGTTGGCATGACCGCCGGCTGGCTGACGAACTTAGCCGGCGAGTGGTGGGGCTGGTACAGCAGGCCCACCCGGACGATCTCGCGGACTGAGGTACCAATGGGCTTCAGTCCAGCCTTCCTCGACGGGCTGCGTCGGCAGATTCCGCTATCGGAAGTGATTGGCCGCCGCGGCGTCAAGCTGGTGCGACGCGGCCATGAATTCGTCGGTCACTGTCCTTTTCACGGCGAAAGGACACCGTCGTTTTACGTCGTCGAGACCAAACGATTTTTCCATTGCTTTGGCTGCGGCATGCATGGAGATGCGATCGATTTTGTCATGCGCGTCGACCATCTAGACTTCCTTAGCGCCGTGGCAAAGCTCGCCGGTGAACCGATCATCGCCGGCGCATCGCAGGCCAATTTTGCCGCGCCAATCAACGAGCCAGCCATCGGCGAAGAAGACGAGCGTAGCCGTCGGATCGCCTGGTGGCTTTGGGCCGGCAGCTGCGATGCGCGCGGCACGCTCGCCGAGACTTATCTGCGCGGCCGCTTCGTCGGCCTGCCGCCGACACCGGTGCTGCGCTTTGCCCCTCGCTGCTGGAACCGCGAAATCGGCCGCGAGCTGCCGGCTATGTTGGCACGGGTCGAGGCTCCCAATGGCGAATTCGTCGCCGTGCATCGTACCTGGCTCAGCCCAGACGGCGGCAAGGCCGCACTCCGCAACCCGAAAATGTCGCTGGGGCCGATCCGCGGCGCCGCGGTACGACTAGCGCCGGCCGGCCCCGAGCTGGTGATTGCAGAGGGCATCGAAAACGCGTTGTCGGCTATCGCGGCCGGGTACGCCGCTTGGTCAGCGGTCTCTGCCGGCGGGCTACAGCACGTTGTGTTACCCGATACCGTTCAGAGCGTGCTGATTGTGGCTGACCACGACCGAAGCGGCGTTGGCGAGCGCAGCGGCCGTTCGGCTGGCCAGAGATTTATCCGCGAAGGCCGCCGGGTTCGGTTGTGGGTACCGCGGGAGCCAGGAACCGATGCCAATGATGTGCTGATGGGGTGCTAAAGCGCAGCCGAGGGGGTCCGGCTGCGCTGTCCCAGGACTGTCCGGGGCTAGAACAGCCCCGTAATAGGGGAGAAAATCGCAATGGCCGACGCTAAGACCAATATTCCACCCGCGGAAGGGGGTGTAAAGCGGCTGCGCCTGGCGATCGACAACGAATCGGAGGAACTGCTCCCGCGATTGCGGCCGCTTAATTTGAGGGATTTCTTGGCGCTCGAGCTGCCGCCGCGAGAAATGGTTATTGCGCCCTGGCTGCCGGCTAAGGGGCTGGCGATGATCTTTGCGCCTCGCGGCATCGGTAAGACGTTGCTGGGGTTGTCGTGCGCCTATGCGATTGCCGCCGGAACGAAGCTGCTCGATTGGGAGGCGGCGCGGCCGCGGCGCGTGTTCTACATTGATGGCGAGATGCCGGCGCGCACGATGCAGGATCGACTAAGCGCGGTCGAAACGGGTCTGCGGGTCGAGCTCCCAGATCCCGATAACTTAAAGCTGTTATCGGCGGATATCACCCGCGGCGGGTTGCCAGACCTCTGCACCGAGGAGGGGCAGGCCGAGATCAATTCGGCGATCGGCGATGACACCGAGGTCATTTTCGTCGACAATCTCTCGACGCTGGCACGGAGCGCGCGTGAGAACGAGGGTGACGACTGGGTGCCGATGCAGGGGTGGGTCCTCGCCCACCGCCGCGACGGTCGCTCAGTCGTGATGATCCACCATACGGGAAAGGCGGGCGCGCAGCGCGGCACCTCGCGGCGCGAGGACGTGCTTGATACCGTCATCTCATTGCGTCGGCCCGACGACTATTCGCCTAATGAAGGCGCCAAATTTGTCGTCGAGTTCGACAAGGCCCGCGGCATCGTCGGTGACGATGCGCTGGGCTTCGTCGCACAATACGAAGAGCGCGACGGCGCAGCCGTGTGGACGCGGACGGCGCTCGCCGACGTCGATCTCAATCGCGTCGTAGAGCTGCGCCGCGACTCGAAACTGAGCGTCCGCGACATCGCCGAGGAGACCGGCATCTCGAAGAGCAAGGTGCATCGCCTCCTCAAAGAGGGGATCAGCCGCAAGATGTTCGATGACTTGGCGGCTACCAGGTAGCAACTTTTGCGAGAGCAATCTGCGATGGCCGGCGTGGCTGTCCCGCTGTCCCGGCTGCCGGGGCGTGGGACAGTGGGACAAGTCGCTATTTTATCTGCCAAGATACTGATTTACGCTCTTTTTCATTTGAGAATAGCTGTCCCAAGGCTGTCTCAGGAGGGTCTTCTCGAACACCCCTTGGGACACAGATATACGATTATAGGTAGCGAAGGATGTGGCCCCGGACGCCCGGTCACATCAATGGTCCGCCGTGGCGCGGCTTCGCGCCGGCTCGCCAGCAGGGAGGGCACGCCACAGCAAAGCCTTAGCGAGCGATGTTACTCCCGGCCGCGACCCGAACCGCGTCAGGGAGAACTTCAGCCCTGATCGTGTCTTATCGCCGTCGCCGGGCGCTCCTAGCCGTCGACGCGGCTGTCCCGGGTCATCGATGAACTTCGAGTTCGCGAACACGCCAACGAGCGCCTGTGCGGCCAGGAAGGCGTTTCAAGCCCGTAGCATTCTGAAACGCTCATTTGACAGAATGAGCTGCGGCGGGTCTTCGGACGCCCATCCCATATGACCCTGTCGAGCGCGTTTCCCTTGGGTCCGCTTTGCCCTCGATAGCGAACCGATGTGCAGACGTCTCAAATCGGCAGGTCAGTGCCATAGCACTAAATCGCTGCGCGGTAGCCCGCTGAGGCGGAGGGCTGATCTGCGGGCACGGTAAGAAGGATAGAGATCGTCGGTAGCGGGCGGTCCGCGCGTCTTGCAGCGAGAGCTTCTCCCTTTGGATGCCGCACGTGTGTCATTCTCCTTGAGCCACTTCCTCAGTCCATACCGTGAAGCTGCTGAGCGTGTTCGGACCGAAGGTCGTGCTGATTGCGACGTCCGCCGCATCGCGACCGCGGGCGATCAGTACTCGCCCGACGCGCGGGATGTTGTTCCGCGCGTCAAAGGTGTACCATTCACCGCCGACATAAGCTTCGAACCAGGCCGCGAAATCCATCGGCGCGTCCGAGCCCGGCACTCCGATATCGCCCAGATAGCCGGTGCAGTATCGCGCCGGGATGTTCATGCAGCGACAGAAGGCGATGGCGAGGTGCGCGTAATCGCGGCAGACACCGGTACGATCGCAGAAGGCTTCCCAAGCCGTCCTGCTGGCCCGCGCATGTTCATAGCCAAAGGCAATGTGTTGGTGAACGTAGTCGCAGATGGTCTGGACGCGACCCCAACCGAGCGGCGTCTTCCCGAACAGTGACCATGCGATCTCGGAAAGCCGATCTATCTCGCAATAGCGGCTGGCCAGCAGGAACATCAAAGCCTCGTCGGGCAGATCTTCCACAGCGTGCTGATGTGCCTCACTGGCGATCACATCCGGCTGGCCCGTGTCGTTCACGATTCCATTGGCAGATAGCCGGGTTCGCCCCGTCGGGGCCACGATCCGACTGCACCAATTCCCAAAGCCGTCGCGGTATGCACGGATCGGGATCAGTGGGTTGGTAACGAGGTGGTCTAGCACCACCACGTCCGAGACGCGTGTGTAGTGGACGTTCAACATCAGCACCATGGGCGTCGGCTGCGGGCAATCGTAGACCAATTCGTAGCCCAGTCGGATCTGCATGGCTTCTACTTTCGGCGGAGATCGTATTTGATTGCAGGTGCCCCCCGACACTCCGGCTCCTCGTTGACGTGAAGACGTGCGTCTCCGCGTCCGTCGTTCTCACCGCCTTCGAGACCAGTCGTTCGGAATTCCTTGAGGATAGCTACTTGACCGCGAGGTGAGTTCACATCAGCGCCGTCGATCAGGTGGGGCGAACTGATGACGGCATGCGATTGGAAGTCTTGTCGACGACACCATAGGTGTTCAACCCCAAGGCTCGCGCCACTGCCTTCGCTCTTTGTTTTGCCTCTTCCTTGCCCCAACGAGAAAAATGGACGGACGCCCGGTGATCTTGCCGTCGTTATCGCGATGGGAAATTGTGGTCACCAGCCCTTCACGACTGTCTTCTATCTTCAGCCGCACAGACATTCTCGTCTCCTTTACATGCTAATAAACCGGCGGCATCCGCCGTGCATTGCAACAGCTCACGTGATTGTCTCTCTACTTCGAATATTTAGTTCTCGGCACGGCGGAGCGACGGCTCACGTGCTGTTGCTCTGACTAAGGCGTGACCAAATTCCAGGCCATCTCCGCCATCATCTCGCGAAATTCATCCGGTTCGTAACCTGCGGAGCGCAGAACAGGCTCCATCACGTCGTCCGCCAGAAGCTCATCGAGCGTCGCCCGGTAGCAGAAGCATTCGTTTCGTCTCTGTTGATGGGCGTTCGAGAATCGCGAGGCGTCTAACTCGACATCGGGTTCGAGACAGCCGTCGTTCATTCAACTCTCTCCTGGCACTCGACCGGAAACCGGAGGCTGATCACTATCAACTCGCATTATTGCGCCACTGAAATCTTGTTCTGAGTCGGCGGCGAGGTCCGAGCCCGGGAGGTCCGGATCATAACCAGTGCAGGTGTCTTCCTCGGTGGATTCGCCGCCCGCGGCGTCTGTCTCGGCTCCATAATGATTATTTAATACGGTCTCCCCGAGACCAGGCATTACAACCTGGTTACCGGTAATGCCAGCAGCGTCGTGATGTCCGAACATCGACTGGATGCCGTCGAAGAGCAGTGTGCCGCCGGCGATGCCGGCCGCAGTAGTCGCCGCAGAGCGCAGGAACCCGCTGCCATCCATCATCCCGCCAGGAGCAGAACGTGCCGCAGAGCTCTGTTCGGGGGCATAACCCGGCTGCGGCGTCGCGGCGATCGGAGGGCCGGTCCCGGGGCTACCCGGTGGCACGTTGCTTGTCCGAACGCTGTCCGAAGGTTCACCGCGGCCGAACACTGCGCCAAGAAAGCTCGGACCGCCAAGAAAGCTCGGAGGGGCAGATGAAGCGCGCTTTGTCTCGGTCAGCTGCGTCTCGAGATCGGTGATCCTATTCTGCGCATTGTGCAGGCTCAAATCCTGGATCAGCACGGTTTGCACGAGGGAATAGGGCGCATCCGGCCACCCGGTCGTCGTCTCGCGGATCAGCGTCTCAGCCTCGGGATCCATGGCTTGACCCTCGGTCTTGTGCAGGCGATCGAGAAGTATCGTGATTAAGTCGCTTTCCTGAGATATCATACGGACCTCCCATCTTTTAGAGCCGGCGTTGCTCGAAACAAAGCTAGCGCGCTCATTTGATCGACGCCGCCGCCCTCTTCGCGCCCGACCACTGGATCATCCAGCGGCTCGGCGAGCGAGATCCGGATGTGCTTTAGAGCCGACCCACGCCGGGCACGAGCCATGGACGATGCGGCCGCTCGGGTGATGTCATCACCCTATTATCGAGATCGGGATCTGTGGCGACCACCCCGTAGCCCTCACCCGCGCAAACATCCTTGTTGATCTCTGGTTGGTGAGCTTCGGACCAATTCTTGAAGCCGTTGGCGCAGCTGTCTCTCGGCGAGATATACATCTGACAGTCCCTTTTCCAATTAATAGAATAGATATGGGAACGATCTTGGGGATTTCCAGTAAAATACTTTATCGTTCGTGCAGCCACCCTTCTGGAATGTACATGCAAGTCCTCTTTTCAGCTCTTGATCTCGCCTCTCGCGCCCGACTTTCTGAGCCTGCAGCTGAAGATCTCGTCCCAGGTCGTTCAACTCATCGAAAACTTGTCATCGAAAACTTGCGACAGCCTGCATGCGCCAGCCGGAAGGCTCGTTCAGAGTCCAGGGACAACTGTCTCGCATCTCATGCCAGCTCTCCTTCCCATGAGGCGGAAAGCGCGTGCAAGATCAACTCACTTGGGCGCCGGCCGCTGGCGGCCGCTCCCGGCATCCGTCCCTAGTGAACAACCTACTGACGGTGGCCGATTACGAACAGGTTCGGAATTTACCTATGCCGGGGCGGGCAAGTGGCCCAGCGAAGAGCTTGTGTCCCAGACTGGAGGAGGAAGCGCGAGCGGCCCGCCGTAACGATTGCGACCGCGCGCGGTTGTCGGGACGGGCACCGAGGCAGTGTCAGTTCGGATCGCTAAAGACTCTTTGTGCTGCCCTCGCCATCCCTGGTGACCGGGGGGTCGACTAGCGATGAAATTGTACGATTATCTGATAGTTATTTCTCAAGTCGGCCGAGGTTTGCGGCGGTGGTCAAAAAAAATATATTTAACGCGTTAAGCTAATGCGATCGCTGAGGATATCTTCAGATCTTCGCGGAAACTTGTGAAATCTCGTAGTGGTTCTTGGTTGTATTCGAGAACTATCCGCCCCATGTGGCGATATACGTGTTGTCACTCTCCTCCGATAGTGCCAACACCCTCATAAATTCTAGTCCGAGGAGACCATCAATGAAACTGCGCCCATTGCAGGACCGCGTTCTAATTCGTCGTGTCGAGCCGGAGGCAAAAACCGCTGGCGGCATCCTTATCCCTGACACCGCGCAGGAAAAGCCGATGGAAGGCGAAGTCGTCGCCGTCGGCCCCGGCGCGCGCGACGCGGACGGCAAACTGCACCCGCTCGACGTGAAGGCAGGCGACCGCGTGCTATTCGGCAAGTGGTCGGGCACCGAGGTCAAGCTCGATGGCGAGGACCTCATGATCATGAAGGAATCCGACCTCATGGGCGTGGTTGATCACGCCATTGCGAATACGAAAGCTGCTTAACCACTGGAGAGCAAACATGGCTGCTAAAGATATTCGCCTCGGCACCGATGCACGCGAGCGGATGCTCCACGGCATCGACATCCTGACCAACGCGGTCAAGGTGACCTTGGGGCCCAAGGGCCGCAACGTCGTCCTCGACAAGAGCTACGGCGCGCCGCGGATTACCAAGGACGGCGTCACCGTCGCCAAGGAGATCGAGCTGTCCGACAAATTCGAGAACATGGGCGCACAGATGGTCCGCGAGGTGGCCAGCAAAACAAGCTCAGTCGCCGGCGACGGCACGACGACCGCGACCATTCTTGCCCATGCCATGGTGCGCAGGGGTGTCAAGGCGGTGGCGGCGGGGATGAATCCGATGGATCTCAAGCGCGGTGTCGACATGGCGGTCGACGCCGTCGTCAAAGACATTCAGAAGCGCTCAAAGAAGGTCTCGACCAACGACGAGATCGCGCAGGTCGGCACTATCTCGGCCAATGGCGACACCGAGATCGGCCGGATGCTGGCCGAGGCCATGAAGAAGGTCGGCAACGAGGGTGTCATCACCGTGGAGGAGGCGAAGTCGCTCGAAACCGAGCTCGACATCGTCGAAGGAATGCAGTTCGACCGCGGGTATTTGAGCCCGTATTTCATCACCAATGCAGAGAAGATGATCGCCGAACTCGAAGATCCGTACGTCCTGCTGCACGAGAAGAAGCTCTCCAGTCTGCAGACCCTATTGCCGATCCTCGAAGCCGTCGTGCAGAGCGCGCGACCGCTGCTGATCGTCGCCGAAGACATCGAAGGTGAGGCGCTTGCAACCCTCGTCGTCAACAAGCTGCGCGGCGGCCTCAAGGTGGCCGCGGTAAAGGCGCCGGGCTTCGGCGATCGGCGCAAGGCCATGCTTGAGGACATCGCCGCCCTGACGGGCGGTCAGGTGATCTCGGAAGACCTCGGCATCAAGCTCGAAAACGTGACCCTCGACATGCTCGGCCGCGCCAAGCGGGTACTGATCGACAAGGAGAATACGACGATTATCGATGGCGCCGGTAAGAAAGAAGACATCGTCGCGCGCACCAACCAGATCCGGGCGCAGATCGAGGAGACGACCTCCGATTACGACCGCGAGAAGCTGCAGGAGCGTCTGGCCAAGCTGGCGGGTGGCGTAGCGATTATCCGCGTCGGCGGCAGCACTGAAGTCGAGGTCAAGGAACGCAAGGATCGGGTTGACGACGCCATGCACGCGACCAAGGCTGCGGTCGAGGAAGGTGTCGTGGCCGGCGGCGGTGTTGCGCTGCTCTTTGCGAGCAAAATTCTGCCCGGCCTCAACCCCGCCAACAACGATCAGAAGGTCGGTATCGAGATCGTCGGCAAGGCCATCCAGTCGCCGGTGCGGCAGATCGCGGAGAATTCCGGCGTCGAGGGCTCGATCGTCGTCGGCAAGCTGACCGACAAGGGCGACCCGAATTTCGGCTTTGACGCACAGTCGGGTGAGTACAAGGATATAGTGGCCGCCGGGATCATCGATCCAACCAAGGTCGTTCGGGTAGCGCTGCAGGACGCGGCCTCGGTCGCCGGGCTGTTGATCACCACCGAGGCGATGGTCGCCGACAGGCCGGAGCCCAAAGGTGCGCCTGGCATGCCGCCGGGGGGTATGGGCGGCATGGACTACTAAGCTCCAGCTGCTGCACTGGGGCCCGGCGCCGTGGAAAGGGCACATCGCTTCTCCTTGAAGCCGGGAGAGGCGATGGGCCCTATCCACGTTCTGGCGCGCTCCCTCAGTAGCACGACTTCCGAATTGAATTTTAAAATCGAGAAACTGCAGCGTCACCTTCCAATAAGATGCCGCTCAGATAAGGACGCTCAAAATGCTCACTGCCGCACAACAGCACGCCGTCGATCAATTCGCCAAAAGTCTTTCGGCGCTCGGAGACGATGCTTTGATCGATACTTACCATCAGGCTTGGGAAGATCACAGAGAAGCCAGTGCCGAGGGCAGCGACAATCTCAGCAAGGCCTACGCAAAGAGTCTTACGACCGAGAAGGCGATCCGGGATCGCTTCCCCGATTATCAACGCCGCTACCAGGTACGGTATTCGTGAACCAGCTTGCTTCCCCGGTGCCCATCGTCCCAATCGCGCATATCACGCCACTGCGCGCCGCTACCTGGATTGAGCACGATGCCCCGAGCTCGCCCCGAGTTGAATGCCTCGCTGGCGAGCGGCGGACGAAAACTGATAACGAGGACAAACATGTTCATCGAAGCCAACCCGACCCCTAATGTGGGCAGCGGAGGACTGTCCAGATCCGCACCAATCGCAACGGCCTCAATCGATGTCGGGGCAGCGGCTATCCAAGTTCAGGAATGACCGCGGCGTCCCAGAAATCCGGATCGGGGTGAGGGAATTCAAGTGCATCGGCGTATCGCCTCCGCAAGACCATCCGCACGTCTACATCAATATGGGCGAGGCGGACGACACGATCCTTTGCCTCTACTGCGCGACGCGGTTCCGCTTCGATTCTCGATTGACAGCGTCCGATGCCGACCCGCCGGACAGCTACTTTGCTGACCATAACGCAGCCTGATCAGAGCGGCGGCATCGGGACACGTCCATCGCTTTTCACGAGATTCTCGGCCGGATTACGTCTGTTCCAGTCCGGCTGAGTCGGGTCAGAACACCACCACGGGTCGGCTGCCATCGTCATTCCTCGAGGTGACGCTGTCGTGTCGCGTGCCGCGATCGTGATCAGCTGCGGTCCGGGCCCCGTAGAGTTGGTTGGTGCGAGGCCGAGGTTTTTTTTGCGGCGGCGGATCGGGGGCGGGTAATCGGCTGGGATCGGGACACCCCCACCCCCCCTACTCTGGCTACCGTTCTCCGACCGAGATCGTCAGCTATGCGGGCTGGATGTCAGGGGTTGTGATCGCGCTTGATTCCGACAACGGCGGGGACCCTCGTCACCAGGCTGGCTGCTCTAGTAATGGAAAAGCTTATCGGCAATCAAATCGAGCACAAATTGTTCGGCTTTCTCGCGAACCAGCTCCACCGTAATTTCGCTTAAGTCATAATGTTTATTGTCAAATACTAGTTGATTAGTTGACGATGTTTTAGCGATCGTAGATTTACCAAATTCGCATCCATATTTATCGAGATCAAACCGTACTTGGAGGGTGCCTTGCCGGCTGAATCCTTCATCATCCGATAAATCCACGTTGAGGGAAATTGGGTCAGACCCATCGCTTTGTTCGTCCACCGTTTCCCCGAGGAAACCTTCGGCCATTAAGTGCGCTACGACCTCATTGAAAATAGGCCCGATCACTGCGGACTTAATTTGCGCGAACCGCATCCTGGCTTCTTCGCCCGCCCTTTTTTGTTGTTTTTCGGTCGCCTCCTCACGCTCGCGATCTGTTCTCAGCTGTCGAAGTGCTTCATCGAGCCTTTCGTATGCCATTTCGGCCTCTCGAGAATCAGAAAACCTTTGCGCTGCCGGGCTGTAACCATCAAGCTATAGGTTCCAATCATAGCTTAGTTCAAAAACGCTCGACAGCGAGTACGGCGTGCTGGCCTACATGACCCTTCCCGTTCAGCACTGCACCAAATTGCGCTCGACCGATCCGTTGGAGCGCTTGAACAAAAGAGGACAAACGGCGCGCCGATGTCGTTGGCATCTTCCCGAACGAGGCCAGAATCACCCGGCTGATCGGCGCCGTGCTGGTCGAACAGAGTGACGAGTGGCCTGCGTGTGCTGACCCTTCGGCACATGCGCCACGGCGGTCGCCGACATCACCGGCTGGCAAAGGAGAACGGGGGGGCCCCCCTGGCCTGCAGTGATAAAACCTTGGTGACGCCGGCCGGTGGGTCTAGTACGAGGAGGCCGAAACGACAGTGATCGCCGAGGCCCGCCGTTTATTGCAGGCGCATGTGTGTCGGCGGCCGGCCGGGTTGCTGGAGGGTGTAACCGCCACCGATGTTCGGCGTCGCATACGTCGGTAGCTGCCCCGGCGTTTGAAACGTGTATCCACCGCCGGGGGTCGGCGTTACGTAGGTCGGCAACTGGCCCGGGGTCTGAACGGTGTAGCCGCGGTCCGGCGTGCCAAATATCCGTTGTTCGGCAGAGGCAGCACCCGCGACCAGTACAAACACTGCCGCGATGATTAAGACTTTCATGATGCTTGTTTCTCTCACTGGGGTATCGGTATGCTACACAATTCGCAGTGTAAGTTGCTCGCTCAACCGATCGAGCTATTTGCACACCTTCGGAGATGGATTTGAGCGTGCGTACAGGGCTGTAAGCGCCGGCGACCAGGGTGAAATCCGGCCCGCCGTTCGGAAGAGCTTTGGGTCGTTTTGCTCGCGTTCAGTCTGCATTTGCAGACCTCAGCCGCTTCCCGTCGATCACGCCTTTCTTATAGGCCGCCGAGATGGCTGAAATACATTCCTCACGCACGAATTTCTTCAGTGGGACATAATCGTGAATTCGAGCTCCCGGGGCACTCGCAATAGCGTACCGCCCTTCGGCCCATTCCATTGCCGCATCATATCGCTCGGCTGCTGTCGTTTGTTCACTCACTCGCCGCTCCTGATCATATCAAGGATGTGCTGGACGAACTCAGACCTCGCCGCCTTCATTGATTGTTATCGGTCTGGTTCGCTAACGAGGCGGGCGGGCATGGTAGCGGTCGGCTGGACGGTTCTCTCCTCGCCATCTGGCTCAGCCAGATCACCCTTGCTCGCCTCATAGGTGATTAGGCCGTTTTCCATTATTCGGAAACCAACCAATGAGGGCCTGCCTGGAGAGAGGGCGCGAAAGAGAGCCTTGGCCTGGACTACGGCGGCGGCGATATCGGGGGCATATAGATCGTGCCGCTGTTCGCGATGCTCATCCAAGCGATAAAGAAGATCGATTCGAAATACCGCCATCCTCGTTTCCATGTTGCTTTCCGTAAACATATCAACGACCGGCCTCTGCCGCGAATCCTTCCCGGCCACGGCAAGCGGGTTACCGTCGGCGGATTGTCGCTTTAGACCGCTGGTCGAATTCTTTTGGCGGAACCTTGGCAACGCGCAGTGTTGTCTTGCACTGGCGCTCCGATAGCCGGCCTTCTTCGGCCGCCCGCGATCGCGTGAACTTCGGGACCGCGGCGTTCAAGATCAGCGCTTTGAGACTCATACCACGTGCTCTCTGTTAATAGGAGGGCCTTGGCGGTGGCCGCCGCCGTGCTACCGAGTCTGCGAGTTCGCGGCGGGAGTGGGAGGATGGGCGCCAGTAATCGGCGGCCTAAGCATCGCATATGCAACAATACCAATGAACAAGAGGACGGGGATCACGATCGGCGGAACGACGTATTTCATGACGGAGAGTCGGGTCGTCGGCATTAGTAGACTCCACTTTTCAAGGAATTCCAGCGCACTGGAGCGGAGCCCGGAGCGGAAGCCTGGTCGGAGCCCGATCACAACATGCCGGAGAATACTGCCGCCCCAAGCGCAAAGCAGACGAGCAATAACCACGCGCCGTCGGGATTTCCGCCCGCCGCATGGTGCTCCGGTAAACATCCAGTACGTCACGCCCCCGCTGGATCGCTTCTTCGGGCATGGCACCGCTCGCCAAAACGCCGGGGAACTCCGGGAAGCTGATGATATAAACACCACTTTCATTTTCGGTGAACGGGCAGATCTCGCACCGTGGAAAATCCTGACCCGTTTGCTCGAGCTGCGCCGCCACTGCGATCTTCGCCTTCTCGATAGTGCTCACCTGGCCCCAGAACCAGCGGTCGTGATTGATGGCCCAGTCCCAGCAATCGGGACTGCTCCATTTGGATCTCGAACCAACCCTGCTGACCGTCCGTCACGGTCGCAGACCACAAAGAGCCCTCCGCATTCTCCGGCTGCCATTTGAAGGTCATGCTGCTCGCGCCCTCCCTGCTATCTTGGGATCATTCGTTGATCGGACGGAGCGCCTGCATTTCTCCGTCCCGTAACATAGGAATTTCGGGCTGAACTATATCTTCTTCGTTCTCTTTCAGCGCGAGCGCGCAAGGTCTCTTGGCGGTCGTCTGACATTGGTCACGACCCTCTCATCAGACAACTGGTAAATAGGACACCCCCGATAACCAGTGCCGTCCAGATTAGATCAGTGGCGTTGAGGGTAACCCAATGTTTCCAGCCTTCACGGAAGGATCCCATCCGGCCACCCGCCCTTTTTCGAGGCACGACAGCTTTGCGGTAAGCCCGTTGCGGCATCGTTTCGTCCGGTTGTGCGTCTCTCGCTAGCGCCGCCGCGAGCTCCACTGGATTTGTTTCAACGATCTGAGTCAGAACCGTACCTGTGGTTCGCGCCGATAGCCGTATCAGCGTTGAAATCCGCCTGTAGGCCGGGATCGACGAGGTCCGAAGCAGCTCCTCATCCGTCTCCACTGTGTAGGTTCCCGCAGACTGCACCTCGTCCGTTCCGCTCAGATTGAATGGATGCATGAAGGTGACTGTCTTGCTGGTCGTTCGCACGGTCATTTCCTCGATCCTTCGATGAACCGTCTGGTCCCTGGCTATGCACTCCGTTCACCGGGCAGAATCGCCCAGGCCGTCGCCGCCCCCAACCCGTCATCAATCTTCACTGTAACCCAATTGGTTGTCGGGTCTTTATGTCAAGCTGCCGAGCTTTTCTGCGCAGGCGCTCACAACTGCCGAATTCGGTTTGTCGGTTCCAGGGAATGTAGCCCAGCCACCTTTTTCGATGAGTGAGGGCCGGTCCCAAGATGGGGCCTTGTTGAATGCGACGAGCTTTGCTGCGGCATCGCTCTGCTGCTGGAACTTCTCGACGCAAATCGGAGCCAGCGCCGCGACGACCGCGGTTTCAGCGCGCTGGGTTGCCATTTTCTCAGCGGTGCTGCCGAGTGTCCATCCGAGCGACGAGAACCCGACGACTGCGAACGCCACAGCGCCGACCACTGCACCCCATACCGCTGGTTTTACCCCGGGATGGATCTTCATTTCGTCACCTTGGCTTTGGGAGAAGGGAGCTTCTCCGGTTTCAGGTCAGTCTTGGAATATAGCCCGCGGCAAGGCGGCGAAGATAGATTCGGAAACTACTCAGATGAAGCCTACCCCGGCTCCACTGGCGGATATCGGCGACGATCGGCGATATGGTCCGGAGCGACACTGTGATGCCGTTTCATCTCGGCGCGATTAAATACGATCGCGAGGCGGGCCGCGCCCGTTAGCCGGCCTGACAACCCCGGCTTGGCCTACCACTTCATAAAAGAGCGGGGCCGAATCCGCCCCGCCGAAATTCATAGCATGCGGCGCCGGAAGAAGATGTGGTAAAGCGCCAGCAGGATGATCGCACCGATCGCGGCGATGCCCGCGCTGTAAACGCTGTCGATGTTGAAGCCGGTCACGCCGGTGCCGCCGAAAAGATTGAACAGCCAGCCGCCGAGAACTGCACCAACAATGCCGAGCAGGATGTCGACGACGGTTCCCTCGCCCGTCGTGCTGACGATCTTGCTCAAGATCAAGCCTAGCATGAGCCCCAGCAGGATCCACACGATCATCGACATAGGGCACTCCAGACAGAGAACATAAAAAGATCTGATAGGGAAATATGGGTGTGGCTAAGTTGTGCAACAGGGGATCGTATCGGGTCCTCCAGACGGGCAGCCAGCGTCAGGATGGCGGTCGGGGCCAAGACACCAAGTTTAGCATGCTGAGAATGCAGGATCGCTGATGCGAGGCCTTACGGAAATGGATATTGCCAAAGCTGTTTGATCCTTTGGTGCCCTCGGTACGGCGGCTCGCCCCGGCACTACGCGTGTGATGAGCATGTTGACTGCCGGCGATCTCTGTCTTATCCGCCCCGTGGGGCGCTGCGTCAGCACGGGTCGGCTTCCCGCGCGGCGGTGACCGGCGCCAGGGGAGGGCGAATCCGATGTCGGTCGTCGCTGCCGCTGAAGAGCGCACCGCGCCGTCCCGCGTCGCTCGGCGAACGACGCCCGCAGCGGCACTCGCCGCGCTCGGCATCGTCTATGGCGACCTCGGGACGAGTCCGCTCTACACCCTGCAAACGATCATCCAGACCATTGGTGGACAGTTTACCCCAGAGGCCGCTATCGGCGTCCTCTCGCTGATCTTTTGGGCGCTCGTCATTACGATCTCGGTCAAGTACTGCCTCTTCGTGATGCGCGCGGACAACCATGGCGAAGGCGGGATCCTGGCGCTGATGCCGCTCGTCGGCGCGACCAGATTCGATCGCGGCCGCGCGCTCGTCGTCATGGGCTTGTTCGGAGCGGCCCTGATTTACGGGGACGGCATCATCACACCGGCGATTTCGGTATTGAGCGCGCTCGAGGGCGTCAACGTCGCGACGGAGGTGCTCGCGCCCTATGTCATGCCAATGGCAGTTGCTATCCTGATCTGCCTTTTTGCGGTACAGGGCCGCGGGACAGCGCGCATCGGCAAGGTATTCGGACCCCTGATGCTGTTGTGGTTCGTTGTGATCGCGGCGCTCGGTGTGGGCGCCATACTGCACCACCCGCAGGTGCTCGCCGCGGTCGACCCGCGACATGCCATCGCCTTTCTAGCGCAGGCCGGGTGGGGCGGCTTCGCCGTTCTCGGCGGTGTCTTCCTGGCGATCACCGGGGGCGAGGCGCTCTACGCCGATATGGGACATATCGGCAGAAATCCGATCATGACCACCTGGTATGGGATCGTGCTGCCGGCGCTCCTCCTCAACTATGCCGGGCAGACGGCGCTCCTCCTCGACGATCCGCTCCTCGGCGGCAATCCCTTCTTCAAGCTCGCTCCGGGCTGGGCGATTTTCCCGCTCGTGCTGCTCGCGACGGTGGCGACCATCATCGCCAGCCAAGCGATCATTACGGGCTCGTTCTCGCTGACGCGTCAGGCGATGCAGCTCGGCTGGTTCCCGGGCTTGCGCATCCGCCAGACCTCGGCTGAGGAATACGGCCAGATCTACGTTCCCTTTGTGAACTGGACGATGATGCTGTTGACGATCGCCCTGACGGTCGCTTACGGCAGCTCTGCCCGCCTCGCCGGCGCTTATGGCACCGCCGTCTCGACCACGATGCTGCTGACGACGGCTCTGCTCTACAAAGTGATGCGTGATCGCTGGGGCTGGTCGGCGCCGACTGCGTTGCTGACGAGTGTCGTCTTTCTCGTTGTAGACTTCGCCTTCTTTGCGGCCAATCTACTGAAAATCGTCGAGGGCGGCTGGATCCCGCTCACCTTCGGCGCGTTCGTATTCATCGTCATGATCACATGGCATTCCGGCATCGAGGCCATGGTACGCAGGCTCGCGGCCATGACCGAGCCTCCCGAACGTTTCCTCAAACGGCTTGAAGCGAACCGAGTTCCGCGCGTGCCGGGTTCAGCCATATTTCTAACCCGGATAGCGGAGGCGATCCCGCCGCTGATGATTTTACACGTGTCGCAAATCGGTGCGCTGCCGCAAACAGTGATCGCCCTCACGGTAAAATTCGCGGACATACCTCGCGTCAGTCTCGCCAATCGCCTGGAGCTGGTCCGCGTCTTTGAAGGCTTCTGGCATTTGACTGTCCATTACGGCTTTGTCGAAATCCCCGACCTGCCATCTGCTTTGCATGCAGCAAAAGATCTCGGCTGCCCTGTCGATCTCGACACTGCCGTTTACTTCGGCGCACACGACGAGGTCGTGCGTGGCGAGCCGGGTCGACGGCTGTTGCGGTGGCGTTTGCCACTCTTCGCCTTCTTGTTCCGCAACTCGGTGCGGGCAGTCGATCTGTTCAACCTTCCGCCGCCCAACTTCGTGGAAATTGGGCGCCAGATCGAGATCTAGGTCAGCGAACAGCCGATTCAATCTCGCCGAACCGACGGTAGGCAGGGATGCTGACCGTTTATCAATGATCCTAAAACAGAACGCCCCCGAAATTCGGGGGCGTTCTGACTTACGGGCACTGCCGTTCGACGTGCCGATTAGGCCGCCTTTTGCTCCGTCAGCTGCGGTTGCACGGTCTCGACCGTGGTGCCGATCTTGATCGTGCGCGGCTTGGCCGCTTCGGGCACTTCGCGAACCACGTCGACATGGAGCAGGCCATTGTTGAGGCTGGCGCCCGTCACCTTCATGTGGTCGGCAAGACTAAAGCGCCGCTCGAAGCTGCGCCCGGCGATGCCACGGTGCAGGTAGCCACCACCGTTCTCGTCCTCCTTCTGTGCCTTGCCCGTCACTAGGAGCGTGTTCTCTTGAACGGTGAC
>JBARIB010000070.1:0-1594 GCA_049799535.1 Allostellaceae bacterium
GTGTCGCATAGCCCTCGGCGGCGAGGGCGTGGAGGATCGGGCTCGCGAGTCCAAAATCCGAAAAACTGGCCAAAACAGGCGCCTCTTCAGGGTCATGGGTGCCGCAACAGCGCATACGAGTGTCATCGCATGCACCTGGCGGCCCGGGGACGACCCGCGTGATGAGGGCTGTCGGTGAAAGCAGGGGATAAAGACCGAACCCAGGCCCTGTCGGAAGACAAGATCGCTCACGCGGGCTCGGTCACGTGGCTCCTAGCCGGAGCACGAACGCTGCCCCCTCTATATGCTTGCCGGGCCGCCGCAATCAAGCCGCCGGCCAAGCTCGCCTGCAATGCGCCGAAAATCCGGGCGCATCGCGAACCGCGTATGGACGGCGCGCGAATTAGGCGCATTGCCTCTCTCACGGTGTGGGACAAGCCACGCCGCTGAATCATGAAGCCATAGCGACAAAGCCCGTAAAATACGGAGGACACAGCCCGGCTGTGGAAGTTGTTGACGATCATTCCGCGACATTTCAGAGTGCGAACACTCCACTCGGCCCAGGGATTCAAGTGAGCAGCAGAGATAGAGATTTTCGACCGACCCGCCGCCGCGGCTTCGACGACGACAACTTTGAAGCACCCCGGCGCAGTTTCGGGTCTGCACCGCAATTTGGCGGCCAAAGATTTGAAGCATCCTCCGGTCCCCCGGTCCAGGCCGTCGTCAAATGGTACAATCCCGAGAAGGGATTTGGCTTTGTCGAGCTTGCCGACGGAGCCGGCGATGCCTTTCTGCATGTGAGTGTTGTCGAGCGCAGCGGCAACGATGCCGTGTCGCCTGGCGCAACACTCGAGGTCCGCGCCGGTCCGGGTGCCAAAGGACCACAGGTAACCGAAATCCTCAGCGTCGACAGCAGCACCGCACAGCAGCGCGAGCCGCCCCGACGCGCCCGACCGGAGCGACCTGTGTATCCGCCTACCGATCAAGCCACCGTCGAGGAGTCCGGTACGGTCAAGTGGTACAACGCGACGAAGGGGTTTGGCTTTATCGCCTCAGATCGGGGCGGCAAGGATATCTTTGTGCACGCTTCGGCGCTGGAGCGCGCGGGGATCACGGGCCTGATGGAGGGCCAGCGAGTCACCGTCGACGTAATCGACGGTAGGAAGGGTCCAGAGGCGGCCGGTGTACGCCTGATCTAAAGAGAAGGTTCTCGACCGTAAACCCCCGAGAAGACGAACGGGCTGGCGTCGGTAAAAAGGGGGAAAGCGCCATGGGGACATGGCGCTTTCGGGTTATCAGGGGCAGTGTGGCAGTTGGGGGACCACACTCCGCAGGGCGGATACGGCTCTCTACGATCTGAGAACACCGGAGAGTTCCGTGATAGGCAGAATGCGGAGGCCGCGGTTGGCACGACTCAATCTGAACCGCTGTGCCATGCCTCCGAAATCCGATACATCTCGCTGACCAAACTGACGATAACATGCTAATATTCATGCGACATTCGTCGATATACGTAAAAGATACGCGATCATCCGGAAAATATAGCTTGTAAGGGCAGAAAGCTCTCTCCACGTAGAGAAATCCAAAGGCCCTCGGAAATTCGAATATTTTCTAC
>JBARIB010000071.1:0-3337 GCA_049799535.1 Allostellaceae bacterium
CCGAGGCTCAGCATCGCGTAAAACGCGCCGTTGATGAGCCCGACCAGCAATTGCGCAAACATCGCCGGCGCCGGTGGGACCGAGAGGTGAACCCAATCAAACATCAGATCTGTCGCTCACGATCCACCGCGCACCATCCCTGCATGGTTTGCCCCGTTTCTCGCCGCGCAAGCCGGTGAGAACCGAAACAGCCCCCAGGGAGCTTCGGACTTCCTGCATCCTCCTGCTTTTGCAAGAAAGCTACAAGCACGCGCAATCTCCTTCGTGGCCATCCCCGCTCAATCTGGGTTGCCTCAAATCGGCAGATTACGACGGCAATTTGGCAATTTTCCAATCACCCTACGAATGACTGCGCGTCCGAGCCTCTCCTATGGTTCGATTTCGTGAGCCTCGAACTCCGCGGCGGCAACTGGGTATGTCCGTCGGAGAAGACGGGCGACATCGAGTCGGCCGCCGCCCAACACCGGCTCGGCGCAGGATATCTTCGATTGGCTCATCGTTCTTTACCGTTAAGTTCCGCACCTTCATGAAGGATTTCTCGCTCATTTGTTCCGCTCCAGTTTAGCTCGTGAACATACTCAGGCTTTTACTAGACGGACGAGATCAACGCCCACTGGGTAAAGTAATTCGGCAGAGGTGAATGAGGTGTGAGCTAGGTCACGCCGATCCGCTCCCGCCGCAACTTTGTCAGCGGCTCGCAGAACGCGGCCTCAGACAGTACTGCAGGGCTGGCAGTCCCGCTACTTCCCAGCGCCGAATGGCGGCTTACTGGTCTTCACCGTCAGGGGCGGCAATCCGGCCTTCGCGGCCTACAATGGTCGCGATTGCTTGTGGGGACTCAACAAAAGCCAAATTGATTTTGCTCGGCTTCAACCATTAGTCTGTGGTGGAAACCATCGCGCAGTGTGGGGGGTGACCGGCTACGAAGACCCCAAGCACTGGTGCAATTTGGCTAGAGGCAGTATAATTGATTAAGAGAAGGCGATTCCCTAGTCTTGTGCCGATTGTCTGACTCGGCCAGTAAAAATCGGGCTGATTTTTTCCACAATCAGCCTTATGAAGGCAACAGGGCCGGTGAGCTTGGTTGGGGCACCGGCCCCTATTTCCTTGACGGTCATCGGCTCTCCAGCCGTACCGTGCGCGTACTGTATTTGGGTGTCCGTGTCGCGGAGGTGTTCTCCGTCCAACGGCAGCATTGGTCCGAGCACCCGTGCAACGGAATACGTTCTTGGTTACCAAACCGGCCGCACCCTTGACTGCGGCCGGTTTGGCAACAAATTCCGCGAATGGTGGAAGGAAGCCGGCTCGCCGGATCGCAGCGCCCCTGGGCTGCGGAAAGCGCGGTACCGGCGGGGTTGCCGAAGCGGGCTGCTCTGTCCACAAGATAACCGCAATCGGCCGGCCACGACAGCTTCGCTGAGATCCGCGTCTACACGAGCCCGACTGAGGGTGCGGATTCCTAAGCTGAAAGTGTAACGGGCAATCAGAGCCAAGCAATCGCGATGTCATATATCGAGCTTAGCGGGCTGGTCCTCTGCAGTGGAATTGCGGCGGCTCTCCTATGCGTGCTGCTGCACCGGTTCGTGCACCACGACACGTTTCGCCGCTACCATGAGGTCGGATATGCCGTATTCCTGCAGCTCGGCGTAGTGTTTGCCGTGCTGCTGGCCTTTGTGTTCAACGATGTCTGGTCCGAATACCGCGTCGCTTCACAGGCCATCAACAGCGAATGCGCCAGCCTGCACGGGGTGACGATCCTAAGCGATCGTCTGCCGCCAGCGGTGAGGGACGCTATCTTGCAGGATCTGCACGCCTACCTCACAACCGTTATTGACCGAGAGTGGCCCGATATGCGGCGGCGGAATGAGAGCCGGGCCGCAGCCGCCGGATTTCAGTCGCTGTGGCAGACAATCGAGACGGTCAAGATGGACCCGGCGGACAATCAGATCCGAGGACAACTGCTGACCCTGCTCGGCGCCGCCCACGAAAGCCGCGAAACGCGACTGTTTCAGATGACGCAAGGGGTGCCGGGCCTCGTCTGGAGCATGCTGGTCATATTCGCCGCCGGCCTGATTGGCTGCATGCTGGTTTTTGCAGCGGAGGCATCCATCTCGAAGGCTGTCCTGGTCGGCTTTTTCACGTCTTCTCTTACCCTGGCGCTGCTGACCGTTCACGTGCTCGATTTTCCGTTCGAGAGCGCACTGCAGCTCCCTTCCCGCGACTTCAACGAGACGCTTGCGAAGGTCGATCACCTGATTGCGCCCGCTCAGCCACAAGGCGCAAGCGGCGCCAACAAACCTGGTCAAGCGCCAGGAGCCGCGGTCAACCCTTGACCAGCGGGCATTGGTTGGGACCGGGCAGCTTGAAGGCTTGCTCCCCGGGGATCACCGCGATTTGTTTGTAGGTATCCCAGGGTCCCTTTGACTCCGACGGCTTCTTGACCTCGAAGAGATACATGTCGCGGACGAGCGTACCGTCGTCGCGGATCTTGCCGTTCTTGGTCATGAAATCGTTGACTGGGGTCGCCTTCATCTGCTTGACCACCGTGGGGCCGTCATCGCTGCCGGTCGCCTTGATAGCGGCCAGGTAATCCATGATGGCGCCATAGACCCCGGCCTGGACCATTGTCGGCTCGCGGTTCATCTTGTCGAAAAATCGCTCGGACCAGGCGCGCGTCTGATCGTTCTGGTCCCAATAGAAGGCCTCGGTCAATTGCAATCCGTGCGCGGTCTGCAGTCCGAGGCTGTGAACATCGGAAATAAAGACGAGGAGCCCGGCGAGCTTCTGACCGCCCTCTACGATGCCGAACTCGGCGGCCTGCTTGATCGAGTTGATCGTGTCGCCGCCGGCATTGGCGAGCCCGATGATCTTGGCCTTCGAGCCCTGCGCCTGCAGCAGAAAGGACGAGAAGTCGGCGGTATTGAGCGGTACGCGGACCGAGCCCAATACTTTGCCGCCGTTTTCCTCGACCACCCTTGTCGTGTCGCGCTCGAGGGCATGCCCAAAGGCATAGTCGGCGGTGATGAAGAACCACGTGTCGCCGCCGGCCTTGACCACGGCGCCGCCAGTGCCGTTGGCCAAAGCTATGGTATCGTAAGTCCAATGCACCGAGGTCGGTGAGCAGGCCTTGCCGGTTAGGTCGGAGGCGGCTGCGCCCGAAATCAGGAACACTTTCTTGCGGTTGCGCGCGATCTCCTGAACCGCGAGCGCGACGCTCGAGGTCGGCACATCGACGATCACATCAACGCCGTCATTGTCGAACCACTGGGTGGCGATCGCCGAGCCGACATCTGGCTTGTTCTGGTGATCGGCGCTGACCAACTCGATCTTCTTGCCG
>JBARIB010000072.1:0-2006 GCA_049799535.1 Allostellaceae bacterium
GAGATCGGCCTGTGCGCGTGCCTCCTCGCGCGTGAGACCGGGGCTCGCGATCCAGCCCTCGGCCAGTCTTGCCGCGCGGTCGATCGCCGGCGCCGCACTGGCGCCGATCCAGACCTCGACCGGCTCGGCCGGACGCAGCGCCAGGCTCCCCGCAGCGATCTTGAACCGCCGGGAGGAGCTCGCGGTCTCACCTGCCAGCAGACGCCGGACGATGTCGAGCGCTTCCTCGAAAGCCGAAGGACGCGTCCTGATGCTGGCGCCCATGGCGGCGAACCTCGCGTCGCCCCAGCCGAGCCCGCATTGCATGATGAAGCGGCCTTGCGCGACGGCGGCCAGCGTCCCGATCTGCTCGGCCACCAGCACCGGGTGCCACAACGGGAGCAGGAACAAGCACCCGGCCGGGGCCTCGCCCCACTCCGCGAGCAGCCGCCCGAGCATCGGCGTGTTCTGATAATAGGGCGTGGGCGAGACGTGCTGATCGCCGACAAACAGGGAATCGAGCGCAGCACGGCGTGATGCCGCCGCTCGCTCGATCATCCACCGCGCTCCTTGGCGCGGATCTGTCGCGTCTGGATGATTGCTCGTCAGCGAGATCCCGACTCTCATCGCCTCATCCTCATCACGGGCGTGACCGCTACTTCAGCTGGTCCTTGATTTTGTCAAGGCCGGCGCGGGCGCAGGCGTCGTCGAGATCACCGCCCGGCGCCCCGGCGGCGCCGATCGCGCCGACCACCTCGTCGCCCACCTTGATGACGATGCCGCCGCCCAGCAACAGCAGATGCGGCAATTTGAATAGGTTCACCAACACCGGTACCGTCTTCGACCTTTCGACGAGTGCCGTCGTGTCGGTCTTGAACGACGCGGACGTGTAGGCCTTGGAAAAGGCGCTGTCGAGCGTGTGGGCGCCGGCGCGGTCGCCGCGCAGCGCCGCCTGCTCTACGCCGTCGGCATCGACCAGCACGGCGGTCTCGACGTAACCTTGGCTCGCGCATTTCGCGACAGCCGCCGCGACGGCCTGGTTCGCGAGATCGGCGGCGATGCGGTGCGTCTGAAGCAGGCCCTGGGCATGGGCCTGGCTCGCGAGAAAAGCGGCGCAGAGCGCGGATAGGAGGGACGGCTTCATGCAGCGATAACCTTTCTAAGCCCACATGCGCGAGATCTCGGGTGGTTCTGTGGGCAGCATCCTCCGTTTGAGCGGACTGGACAACGCCAAATCGTTTTCCGCTAACCGCCGCGATGGGTCCAACGGCCGGAGTGGTCCTTGCCTCTGACGCCCCAGGTCGCTCGTGCTGGATGGGTTTTCGGTCACGGACTCATCACATCGGATTCTAAGAGCGAAAAGCTACTTATTCGCTCCCAAGCGGGAACAAAGGCTGGGCGGCAAAGAAATCGAAATGCAAGTGGGCTGGAGTAATTGTGCTGTCGCTGAAGCCGGCCCGCGAGCGGCGTCTATTCCTCGCCCGTCGGGATGGCTGGCAACAGGATGTGAGACGGGTGGTTCGCCGAGGCAATAACGCGGTTCCGGGCAATGCGAGGCCACTGCCACGAGCCTTCCGGCTCGCCCGAGTTCGGATTGACATCGAAATGCGGAAAATTGCTGCTCGATATGTCGAGCCGCAGCCGGTGGCCGCGACAGAACAAATTCGCGACCGGAAAGAGCTCGATTGTGATCGCATAAACCTCACCCGGCACCATCAATGCAGGCCTTTCCCAGCTATCGCGATAGCGCACCCGCAACAGGCCCTCGGTCAGGTTCATCGCAAAGCCGCGCGGGAAATCGGCGCTCGGCGGATATACATCGATCAGCTTCGCCGCGAAGTCGGTGTCCGGAGCATCGGAGGCAATCCACAGCCGTAGTGTAATTGGCCCGGCGATTTCGAGATCACGGTCCAGCGGCGGCGTCGCGAAGACCAGCACATCGGCGCGACTGTCGGCGGCGCTTTGGTCGAAGGCGCCAGCGTGCATGATCGGCTCGCCCGAGCTGATCGCGCCACCCAAGGTCGGCG
>JBARIB010000073.1:0-4746 GCA_049799535.1 Allostellaceae bacterium
CCGATGCGGTGGTCGAGGCCTGCCAGCGCAAACTCGGGATCGGCATCGGCGAAACCACTCCGGAGGGGCTCTTTAGCTTGGTCGAGGTCGAGTGTCTCGGGGCCTGCGTCAATGCTCCGATCCTGCAGGTCAATGACGATTTCTACGAGGATCTCGATGGCCCGATGACGGAGGCTCTGCTCGACGCTTTCCGCGCCGGAAAGGCGCCTTCCGCCGGTTCGGTCATCGGCCGCCAAGGTTCGGAGCCGGTCACCGGCCGCACTACTCTGATCGAGGCCGCCGCGGCGCCGGCGAGCGAGGAATAAGAGGAAGCGAATGCTTGCCGACAAGGATCGGATATTTACCAACCTCTACGGTCAGGATGACTGGCGCCTCGCGGGTGCCCAGCAGCGGGGTGACTGGGACCGTACCAAGGACCTGATCCTGAAAGGCCGCGACTGGATTGTCGAGCAGGTCAAGGAATCCGGCTTACGTGGCCGTGGCGGCGCCGGATTTCCTACCGGTTTGAAATGGTCGTTTATGCCGAAGCAAAGTGACCGTCCAACCTACCTTTGCGTCAATGCTGACGAAAGCGAACCGGGCACCTGCAAAGACCGCGACATTCTGCGCAATGACCCGCACAAGCTCCTCGAAGGCTGTCTGCTCGCCTCGGTAGGGATGGGGGTCCACCACTGCTACATCTACATCCGCGGCGAGTTCTACAATGAGGCAAAGCGCCTGCAAGCCGCCATCGATGAGGCCTATGATGCCGGACTAATCGGCGAAGATGCCTGCGGCTCCGGCTGGGATCTCGACCTGTATCTGCATCGCGGCGCTGGCGCCTACATTTGCGGTGAGGAGACTGGGCTGCTCGAGAGTCTCGAAGGGCGCAAGGGCCAACCCCGCCTCAAGCCGCCATTCCCGGCCCAGGTCGGTCTTTATGGCTGCCCGACGACGGTCAACAACGTCGAGACACTCGCGGTCGTGCCGGCGATCCTACGGCGCGGTGCCGCCTGGTTTGCCAGTATCGGCCGACCCCGGAACACCGGTACCAAAATCTACTGCCTCTCCGGTCACGTAAATGCGCCGTGCAATGTCGAAGAGGCGATGAGCATACCGCTTCGCGAGCTCATCGAGCGGCACAGCGGAGGTGTGCGGGGCGGCTGGGACAATCTGCTCGCCGTTATTCCCGGCGGCTCGTCGGTGCCGGTGATCCCGAAATCGATCTGTGAGACGGTGCTGATGGATTTCGACAGCCTGGTCGCCGTCAAGAGCGGGCTCGGCACCGCGGCAGTCATCGTGATGGACCAGTCGACCGACATTATCAAGGCGATCGCGAGGTTATCAAAATTCTATAAACACGAGAGCTGCGGGCAATGCACGCCGTGCCGCGAGGGGGCCGGTTGGGTGTGGCGGGTCATGGAGCGCATGGTCGAGGGCAACGCCTCGGTCGCCGAGATCGACATGCTGCTCGACGTTTCCTACGAAATCGAGGGCCATACGATCTGCGCGCTGGCCGATGGTGCGATGTGGCCGGTCCAGGGGCTGATCCGCCATTTCCGTCCCGAAATGGAGAAGCGGATCGCCGAATATCGCCAAGCCGCGACGCGGCGGGCAGCCTGACGATGCCGAAGCTGACGATCGACGGACAGGAGGTCGAGGTGCCGGCCGGCACCACGATCTTGCAGGCCTGCGAACAGGCCGGGATAGAGGTTGCGCATTTCTGCTATCACGAGCGCCTCGCGATCGCCGGGAACTGCCGGATGTGCTTGGTCGAAGTCGAGAAGTCGCCAAAGCCGATAGCCTCCTGCGCGATGCCGGCGACCGACGGGATGGTGGTTCTCACCAAATCGCCAAAGGCGATCAAGGCGCAAAAGGGGGTGATGGAGTTCCTGCTGATCAATCACCCGCTCGATTGTCCGATCTGCGACCAGGGCGGCGAGTGTGATCTGCAGGACCAGGCGATGGCCTACGGCTTCGACCGTGGCCGGTTCGAGGAAAACAAGCGCGCCGTTCCCTACAAGAATTTTGGTCCGCTGGTCGAGACCAGCATGAACCGCTGCATCCATTGCACGCGCTGCATTCGCTTCCTGACCGAGGTCGCCGGCGTCCAGGAGCTTGGCGCTACCGGCCGCGGCGAGGATATGGAGATCACGACCTATATCGAACGCGCGCTCGATTCCGAATTGTCGGCCAACATCATCGATTTGTGCCCGGTCGGCGCACTGACATCGAAGCCTTACGCCTTTGTCGCTCGCCCCTGGGAGCTGGTCAAAACCGAGTCGATCGACGTGACGGATGCGGTCGGCAGCAATATCCGGGTGGATTCGCGTGGACCCCAGGTGTTGCGGGTATTGCCGCGCGTGCACGAGGCGATCAACGAGGAATGGATCTCCGACAAGGCCCGCTACGCAATCGATGGGCTGATGCGCCGGCGGCTCGACCGGCCCTATCTCGGCCGCGACCGCAAGCGCGAGGCGGATTGGAGCGAAGCCCTCGAACTGGTCGCCGAACGGCTGAAAAGCGCGCCCGGCGAACGCATCGCGGCCATTGCCGGCGATCTGTGCGACGCCGAGGCTATGTTTGCGGTAAAAGAACTGATGGCGGGTCTCGGCGCGACAAGCCTCGATTGCCGCCAGGACGGCGCCAAGCTCGATCCACTCTGCCGCGCCGGCTACCTGTTCAACACAACGATTGCCGGCATCGAGGATGCCGATGCCTGCCTTTTGATCGGTACCAATCCGCGCTGGGAAGCCCCGCTCGTTAATGCGCGGATCCGCAAGCGGTTTCTTCGGGGCGGCTTTCGGGTGGCCGCGATTGGCTCCGCCCTCGACCTGACCGTTCCGGTCGAAATGCTCGGCAATGACGGCCATCTCGTCAATGCGCTGGCAGCGGGCGAGCATCCCTGGACGGCCGTACTGCGGGATGCCAAGCATCCGATGATCGTCGTCGGGCAGGGAGCACTGATGCGGCCGGACGGTGGGCGGGTGCTGGGCGCCGCAAGACGTATCGCGGAAAGCTGCGGCCTGGTTCGCGACGATTGGAACGGGTTCAACATCCTGCACCGTGCCGCCGCGCGGGTTGGTGGCCTCGATCTCGGTTTCGTGCCGGGACCAGGCGGCCACGACGTGAACGGAATCATTGCGGGCTGCCGAGCCGGTCATATCGAGGTGCTGTACCTGCTCGGCGCCGACGAGATCGACACCAGTGACCTCGGCTCCGCTTTTGTGATTTACCAGGGGCATCACGGCGATCACGCCGCCCGGCGCGCCGACGTCATCCTGCCGGGCGCCGCCTATACTGAGAAGGACGGCATCTACGTCAATACCGAAGGCCGCGTGCAGCTGGCCCGGCGCGCCGTGTTTCCGCCCGGCGAGGCACGTGAGGACTGGAAAATTTTGCGGGCTCTCTCCGGCCTCCTCGGCCGGCCGCTACCGTTCGAAACGTCAGGCGAGCTCCGCCGGCGCATGTGGGAGGCCCATCCGGTGTTGCGCGAGCTGGATTCGATAGAGCGCGCCGAATGGGGGGCCTTCGGAGAGGCCGGGCCGGTCGACCCAGGCCCCTTCGAATATCCGATCGAAGATTTCTATCGCACCGATCCGATTAGCCGGGCCAGCGAGACTATGGCGAAGTGCAGCGAGCTGTTTGTGGCACGGCGGTACGGAGCCCCGCTGCGGACCGGCACATATGGCTAATTTTTGGACCGGCTACGCCTGGCCGACAGTCATAACCGCCATCGAAGTCATTATCGTAGTGGTGCCGCTGCTGCTCGCGATCGCAATGCTCACCTACGCCGAGCGCAAGGTCCTCGCATACTCGCAGCTGCGCAAAGGACCAAATGTGGTCGGCCCGTTCGGGCTGCTGCAGCCTTTCGCAGACGGCCTCAAGCTGCTCGTCAAGGAAACCATCGTCCCGAGCGGCGCCAATCGAGTGGTGTTCGTCGCCGCGCCGCTGATCACCTTTACCCTGGCCCTGGTCGCCTGGGCAGTCATTCCGTTCGACTACGGGGTCGTGATCTCCAACATCAATGTCGGGATCCTATATCTCTTTGCGATCAGTTCGCTGGGCGTTTACGGGATCATCCTTGCCGGCTGGGCCTCAAATTCCCGTTATGCCTTCCTCGGCGCATTGCGCTCGGCGGCGCAGATGGTTTCGTACGAGGTCGCAATCGGTTTTGTCCTTGTTACGGTGCTGCTGTGCGCCGGCTCGCTGAACCTGACCGAGATTGTCGAGGCTCAGCAGCATATTTGGTTCGCAATCCCGCTCCTGCCGATGTTCGTGATCTTCTTCATCTCGGCACTGGCGGAAACCGGCCGCGCCCCTTTCGACTTGCCCGAAGGGGAGACGGAGATCGTTGCGGGCTATTTTGTCGAATATTCGTCGATGGCATTCGCGCTGTTCTATCTCGGCGAATACGGCAACATGATCTTGATGAGTGCGATGACCAGCGTGCTGTTCCTCGGCGGCTGGCTTGCTCCGTTCGGCGCTGCGCCGTTTACCTGGGTGCCGGGACCTATCTGGTTCGCGCTCAAAATTGCCTTCGTGCTGTTTTGTTTTCTGTGGGTGCGTGCCACCTTCCCGCGGTTCCGCTATGACCAGCTGATGCGGCTAGGCTGGAAAGTGTTTCTGCCATTTTCGCTGCTGTGGCTAGTGCTGACCGCCGGTGTTCTAACGGCGGCGGGATGGCTACCGGCGCGCTGAAGGATCGATCAATGGGACTTTTTGAACGCGCCACCCGCAGCCTGCTGCTGACCGAGCTGCTGTCTG
>JBARIB010000074.1:0-7055 GCA_049799535.1 Allostellaceae bacterium
TGGTGGTGAGCGTTGCGGAAACGCCGGGACAAGATTTCGGCAGGCACGGTCGAGAGAGGCGAGCGCAAGCGAACCGCTGCAGAAGTGTCGAAAGCGGATTAGGCGATGTCAGAACCGGGGGGTGACCCTTCCTCCGGGATCAGCTCGGGGGATGCCCTGATACTGCCCGAGCGGCATCCGGCATGTAGGCGGCGCGAAGCTCGACCAGGCTTTCGTATGGAACGTGAGAACCTGTGCTTCGTCACGCCGACGACGTGAAGGGACAAGCCGCAAGCGGCTCCAACCGCGAGGGCGAGAGTACCGAAGCGGGGCGCAGGGGCGGAGCAGCCCGTAGTTGCGTCGAAGGCCCTGTAATGGGGCTGGAGCGAAGGGGCTGCATTGTTCGGCCTTGGTCACTGGCCAACTGGAAACGGGAGGAGCCCGTGGACGAGGCAAAGCCGTTCAAGATCCCCAAGCGGGAAGTCTGGGAGGCATTCAAGCGTGTGAAGGCCAACCAGGGAGCGGCTGGTGTGGATGGACAGTCGGTTGCGGAGTTCGAGGCCAACCTATCGGGCAACCTCTACAAGCTCTGGAACCGGCTGTCGTCAGGGAGCTACTTTCCTCCGCCGGTGCGGCGGGTCGATATTCCAAAGGCGAATGGTGGGACGCGACCGTTGGGCATTCCAACGGTTGCGGACCGCATCGCCCAGGAGGTCGCCCGACGCTACTTGGAGCCGATCCTGGAACCGGTGTTCCATGCCGATTCCTACGGCTATCGCCCCGGCAAATCTGCGATCGATGCCGTGCGCACAGCTCGTGAGCGTTGTTGGCGCTCCGACTGGGTGCTCGATCTCGACCTCAAGGGCTTCTTCGACAGCATCGACTGGGAGCTGATGCTCAGGGCGATTCGTCACCATACGGACTGTCTGTGGGTGCTGCTCTATATCGAGCGCTGGTTGAAGGCGCCCGTGCAGATGGAGGACGGCAGTGTCGTGCCGCGCACGGCGGGAACGCCGCAGGGCGGAGTGATCTCGCCCCTGTTGGCAAATCTCTTCCTGCATTAGCGTTCGACGCGTGGATAGCGCGGAACTTTGCGCACATCCTGTTCGAGCGGTACGCGGACGACATCATTTGTCATTGCAAGAGCGCCGAGGAGGCGCGGGCACTCTGGAGTGCGATCGCCGACCGCTTTGCGGTGTGCAAGCTGGTGCTGCATCCTGAGAAGACGAAAATCGTCTACTGTAAGGATGTCAACCGGCGCGGCGACTTTCCCAACATCCACTTTGACTTTCTCGGCTTCCAGTTTCGAGCCCGAAAGGTAATGTGGGTGAAGATGGACAGACGCATCTTCGCGCACAGTTTTCAGCCCGCCGCTAGTCCGAAGGCGCTGACGCGCATCAGCCGGGAAATCCGCAGCTGGGCGCTTCATCACCGCAACGACAAATCCCTGACCGAACTGGCCCAGATGTACAACCCATGCATCCGCGGCTGGATCACCTACTACCGCCACTTCTATAAGACGCAGTTGCGTCCGACCCTGAAGCGGATCGATGCCCATGTCATCCGGTGGGTACGCCGCAAGTTCAAGCGGATGCGCCACCAGACCAAAGCTGCACGAGATTGGTTCGACCGAATACGCCGGGCCAACCCAACACTCTTTGCCCATTGGGTATTATGTCACGGCACCGGCTGAACATCGGGAGCCGTGTGACTCGAGAGGGTCATGCACGGTTCGGGGAGCGCCCGGCGGTGAAATTCCTCCGCGCGACTCGACAAAGCACTAAATCGCTCCGCGATAATCTGCTGAGGCGGGGGCGTACACTTATCTGCGGACGCGGGAACCAGGAGAGCAATCGTCGATAGCGGGAAGGGCGCCCTGTCTTGAGGATCGAGGTGTCGTCAACCTCATCCAAGACAGGAGTTTTTTATGAGTACGGGCACCGTCACCCCGCTGCGTCATCGCATGATCGAGGACATGAACGCGCGGAAACTCTGTGCGGGCACGCAGAGGGGCCACATTCACAGCTGCAAGCGGTTTGCCGCATTTCTCAATCGCTCTCCCGACACCGCGACGACGAGGATATCAGCCGCTTCCAGTTGCACCTGGCCGAGGCCGGCGTGAGCATCTGCAATCGCAACCGCATCATGACCGGACTGCGGTTCTTGTTCCGCGTGACACTGCGGCGGCTGGATCTTGCCGCCGAGATCTATCACATCCGTGAGCCGCAGAGGATACCGCTGGTGATGAGCCCGGACGAGACGCGGCGCCTGCTGGCCGTCGCCAGCAACCTCAAGGTCCGCACCTTGCTCAGTCTCGGCTACGGCTGCGGCCTGCGCGCCAGCGAGGTGGTCAGGCTCAAGGTCAAGCATATCGACAGCGCGCAGAAGATCATTCGGGTCGAGCAGTCCAAAGGCCGCAAGGACCGCAATGTCATGCTGTCGCCGGAGACGCTCGGTCTGTTGCGCCAATGGTGGAAGGCACGTCGCTCGCGTTACGATGCCGGAACACCCGTGGGCGAACGCTGGCTGTTTCCCGGCAACCGAAGCAGCAAGCCGATGACCACCCGTCAGTTGAGCCGCCTGTTTCACGAGGCGGCCGACGCGGCCGGGATCAAGAAGGCGGTGACACTGCACGCGTTGCGCCACAGCTTCGCCACCCACCTGCTCGAGCGCGGCACCGACATCAGAATTATCCAGGCGCTTCTCGGTCATGACAAATTGGAGACGACGGCGCGTTACACGCGTATCGCCACCGGCATGATCGCCGGCATCGAGAGCCCGCTCGACCTGCTGTCGCAGCCTCGCAAGAAGCCCAAGAAGAGCAGGCAAGACCCGCTGCCGGCGTAGCGCCGGCAGCGGTGCCCCGTCCGGCTTTGGAGGTTGCGGATATCTTCCGCGACCACGGGGCGGCGTGGCGCAGCGCCAATGCCGGGCACGTCAGCCTCGACCAGATGAAGGTGATGTCGGCCATCGAGCGCTGCCGTACGGTGGCGCTCGGCGGCCATGTCGCGCGCTGCGAGGACTGCGCCGACACTGTCATCGCCTACAACAGCTGCCGCAACCGCCATTGCCCGAAGTGTCAGGCCACTGCTGCCAAAGAATGGCTTGCGGAGCGCGAGGCCGAATTGCTGCCCGTCGACTACTTCCACCTCGTATTCACTTTGCCCGGTCCAATCGCCGCCATCGCCTACCACAACAAGGCCACGATTTACGGCCTATTGTTTACGGCGGCGGCTGAGGCCATGCTGACGATCGCCGCCGATCCCAAACGGCTTGGCGCCAGGATCGGCATCACCGCTGTACTCCACAGCTGGGGCTCGGCGATGACGCATCATCCGCATGTGCACATGATCGTCCCGGGCGGCGGCATCTCCCTTGACGGCACGCGCTGGGTGTCGTGCCGCCCGAGGTTCTTTCTGCCGGTGCGGGTTCTCTCGCGCCTGTTCCGCCGATTGTTCCTGGGCAAGCTCGTCGCTGCTCATCAGGCCGGACGCCTCGCGTTCTTCGGCGGCCACGCCGCGCTCGCCGAGCCGCGAGCATTCGCTGCCTTCCTCGCGCCGCTGCGCAAGGCCGACTGGGTGGTCTATGCCAAGAAGCCGTTCGCCGAGCCGCAGGCCGTGCTCGCCTACCTGTCGCGCTACACCCACCGCGTCGCCATCGCCAATCGCCGGCTGATCTCAGCCGATAAGGCCGGCGTCACGTTCAAGTGGAAGGATTACCGGATCGAAGGGCCTGGCCGCTATAAGACCATGACGCTGCCAACCCACGAGTTCATTCGCCGATTTCTGACGCACGTGCTCCCCAAGAGCTTGCACCGGATCCGCCACTACGGATTGTTCGCCAATGGCAATCGCGCCACCAATATCGCACGGGCACGTGAGTTGCTCGCCGTCCCGTCCCGCCCGAAACCAGCCGAGACATCCGCGACCGCAGCCGCCGATCAACCTCACATGCTGCCGCGTCCGTGTCGCTGCTGCGGCGGCCGCATGATCATCATCGAGACCTTCGCACGCGGCTGCCAGCCGAAACACCGCCCCCCGCCCGCTAACGCAGCGATCAGGATCGACACCTCATGATGCCGTCAGCGCCGACCCACCAGCCCAGTGATGCTCGCCTCTGGCCGGCTCTCGGCCAGCACAGTCCCCGCTTACTGCAGGTCAATAAATCCCCCGGAATCGCACCGCAACCCTGTCCAGCAACGCCCGCAGTGCTCGTCAGCCCGTCACCCACACCCACCCCGCGACGCAAAGCGACTGGGCGGCGCCTTGATCCAACCTCGTTCTTGTTGAGCGGCAAACAGGATGAGAAGAGCACGTCGATCAGGATGAGGAAGTGTCGCCGGATGCGTGACGAAGGGAGGGCGTAGCCCGACCGGAGTTGCGAATCTGGCGATCGGCGGGGCCCCGCAAGGGACCGTGTTTTCTGGCGGTCGCGGTCGGTCGATAGGAAGCGGGTTCTTCACGCCGATGAGGAACCGCAGCTTGCCCGGCCGCCACATCACCGATTGCCAGATGAGGCTATATATGAGTTTCCGCCGAACCGAGACGCCGACCGTTGCCGCGGCCAAAGCCGGGTTCAGCGCCGCCACCGCCTATCGTATCGAACAGGATCCACGGCTGCCGTCGCAAAAGAAAGCGCCGCGCGGCCGCCGACGTCGCGATCCGCTGGCTGAGGTTTGGGACAGCGAGGTAGCGCCTTTGTTGAAGAGCGCCCCAGGCCTGCGGCCGGTGGCCATTTTCGACGAGATCCGGCGTCGCCATCCCGAGATCGGCGCCGGTGTTCGCCGCACCCTGGAGCGGCGCATCCGTGCCTGGCGGGCGCTGAACGGAGCCGAGCAGGACGTCATCTTCCGGCAGGAGCATCCGCCAGGACGGCTGGGGCTTTCCGATTTCACCGACATGGGCGATCACGGCGTCAATATCGCCGGTGTGCCGCTGGATCACCGGCTCTATCATTTCCGTCTGGCCTTCTCAGGGTGGGAGCATGCTCACGTCGTGCTCGGTGGTGAGAGCTTTGTGGCACTGGCGGAGGGTCTGCAGAACGCATTGTGGGCGCTCGGCGGAGCCCCGTTGGAGCATCGCAGCGATAGCCTCTCGGCGGCGTTCTGCAATCTCGACGCCGACACACGGCAGGATCAGACCCGGCGCTACGAGGGATTGTGCACCCATTACCGAATGCAGCCGACCCGCAACAATCGAGGCTTGGCGCACGAGAACGGGTCGATCGAAAGTCCGCATGGCCATCTGAAGCGGGCGATCGAGGACGCGCTGCTGCTGCGTGGCTCGCGCAATTTCGACACCCTCGAAGCCTATCGCCGCTTTGTCGACGAGATCGTCGGCCGCCGCAATGCTCGCAACCGCAAGCGGCTGGATCTCGAGCGCCCGGCCCTGCAAGCGCTGCCGGCGCACCGGACGACGGATTACGAACAGACGATCGTCACCATCACCTCGACCAGCGGGTTCATCCTAAAGAAGGTGTTCTATTCGGTGCCCTCCCGTCTGATCGGCCACCGGCTGCGCGTGCGGCTGTACGATGATCGGCTCGAATGTTTTCTCGGCGCAACGCCGCTTATCACACTGCGCCGCGGGCGACCTCATTCCAGCGGCAAACACGGCCATGTGGTCGATTACCGGCACGTCATCCATGCCTTACGCCGCAAGCCGATGGCCCTGCTCAATCTGGTCTATCGTGAGCAGCTCTTCCCGCGTCGCTCCTATCACCGCGCCTTCGAGGCGCTGCTCGCCGGTGACGGCGAGAAGCAGGCGTGCCGCACTATTGTCGGGCTGTTGGCGCTGGCTCACGACCGCGCCTGTGAAGCCGAACTCGCCGAGGCCATCGATGCCGAGCTCGACGCCGGAAGACTGCCCGATCTCGAAACGCTCAGCCGACGCTTCGCGCCACATCCGACCGCTATTCCCGACATCACCATCGAGGTGGCGTCCCTGCATCTTTATGACGAGCTCAGCACTGTCCAGCTGGTGGGTGTGGCATGAGAACGACCGATCCCGGCGACGCTGCCCGCATCGAGTTGCTCCTCGCCGAGCTGCGGTTGCCCGCCATAAAACTGGTGTGGGCTGCGCTTGCCGCTCAGGCCGACAAGGAAGGCTGGCCGGCCGGACGCTTCCTGGCAGCATTGGCCGAACACGAGATTGCCGAGCGCAGTCGACGCCGGCTCGAACGCCACCTCGCCGAAGCACGGTTGCCGCCCGGCAAGACCCTCGACAGCTTCGATTTCGAGGCCGTCCCGGTGATCAGCAAGGCACAAGTCATGGCGCTCGCCGCTGGTGACGCCTGGTTGACCAACGGCGCCAATTTACTGTTGTTCGGCCCTCCGGGCGGCGGCAAGAGCCACCTTGCGGCGGCTCTCGGCTTCGCGCTCGTCGAAAACGGCTGGCGCGTGCTGTTCACCCGCACCACCGATCTCGTCCAGCGGCTGCAAATTGCCCGCCGCGAGCTCGCTCTCGAAGCCGCCATTGCCAAGCTCGACAAATTCCACCTCCTGATCCTCGATGACCTCGCCTACGTCACCAAAGACCAGGCCGAAACCAGCGTGCTCTTTGAGCTCATCAGCGCCCGGTACGAGCGAAAATCCCTGCTGATTACCGCCAACCAGCCGTTTGGCGAATGGGGCAAAATCTTCCCGGACCAAGCAATGACGGTCGCGGTCGTCGACCGCCTCGTTCATCACGCCACCATCTTCGAGATGAACGTCGAAAGCTACCGCCGTCGCGCGGCCCTTGAACGCAAGCGAAGCCGAGGCCGGCCGCCGACCCACGCGACAATCACAGCGAATGCTTGATCGCCGCGCCGCGACACTCAATACCCGTCTCTCCCCCCTTGCGCGACAGTTACGCAGCGACAATCATGCCGTTGCCGCGGTGCCAGATTCCCATCCTGATCGTCGCTGGCTTCCTATCCGGATTGCCGCGTTACACAGCGTGCTGAACCAGCTCGAATCTTGGTTCGAGCATTACAATAGCGTGCATCCGCACAAGGCACTCGGCTACCGCTCGCCGCGCGAGTTCCGCAAAGAATGGGTGGAGAAGACGACCGACAACGCGGTCGGCGCTCTGCGC
>JBARIB010000075.1:0-2411 GCA_049799535.1 Allostellaceae bacterium
ACCCGATACCATTAGGCCGACGGTCACAGCTTTCCTTGATCGACGTTTGCGAGGCCGAGCACCATCCGATCGATTCCGCCCGATCCGATCAAAGCGACGAAATGGTAGTGCCTCACTTTGAAATTACCACTCCGGCATCTCGAACGCCTCCCATCCTTCCCCTGCAACGGGACGGTCAGCTCGAAAGAACACATACCAGACTGACCCGGTTCTAGCTTCCTGAATTTGGACTTTCTCCGCAACGTGAAGGCTCGGGGCAACAATATATTCCGGCCGATTGTCTCCTCTAATATTTATAAAGACGTACACGTGACTATCAGACTTTAGCTCCTTCGCGTGCACCCCTACGAGCCAGAAGTTCGCTGGTTTGCGATTTGTCTTAACCTGGACTGACCAAGCTCGACGGCATTCCTCATCAGTGACAAGCAAATCGGCACCCCGAGCGCTCGGTGAGGTCGGCGAAACAATGAAGCCACGCCGACTCAGCTCGGCAGCGACCAGATAGACGCCGAGCATCCCTGTCGTTTGGCCCTTTGACGGCATTTAAGCGGCCGTTGGCCGACGCGGCTTATAAGGACCACGCTTTTTCGGCGGGGCCTTGCGAGCATCGACCAGCGCAACGGTTAGGCGCGTAAATCTGCGCATGTGCATGCGCATAGCGAGGTTCTGCCGTTCGGCATACGAGGTGCTGATATGCCTGGGATCGGGGTTGCCGGTAACTCTTGTCTTGCGCGTTCCGATGCCCTCCGAGGGGCTGCCAATGCGTTCTCGAAGAAGATCGAGAAACATGCCTTTGCTGCGGCACTTCACATGACGTCCTACAATTTTGTACGTATCCATAAATCGCTCCGTGTCACTCCGGCAATGGCGGCCGGGATCGCAGATCGGCGATGGTCGATGGAGGACATCGCGGGTTCTGGGACGGCTCGAACATCTGTTAGGTTGCGGCCTTGTGCAGGATCGGCGCAAAGTCGCTTATGGAACGCATTATGGATCAGTATTGTCGCTTCCGCACAAGCGGGGTTCCGGGCGACCGTTGAGACTCCTGATCGTGGATTTCCGCTTTCGCGGATATGACGAGAGCGGCAGAGGGGGGAGAGCAATGAAGCAAATCTTATTGGCGGCCGTAGCGGCCCTGCTGCCGCTTTGGGCACAGGCGCAAACCGCCGAGGAACTCACCAAAGGAGCGGCCGACAGGCACGACGTGCTGAATTACGGGATGGGGTACAACCTGCAGCGCTTCAGCCTGATCGACCAGATCAACAAAGACAACGTCAAGGACCTGGTTCCGGTTTGGAACTACAGCTACGACGACAATCGCAGCGAGGAGTCGCAGCCGCTCGTCTACAACGGCGTCATCTACGTGACCACCAACGGCGCGACGATGGCGATCGACGCCAAGACCGGCAGGCAGATCTGGAAAACCAAGGTCGACTATCCGCCGGAAACGCCGCGCATCGTCTGTTGCGGCATCATCAACCGGGGTGCAGCCCTGTTCGACGGAAAAGTCTACCGCACGACGCTCGACGCCAATGTCGTCGCACTCGACGCCAAAACCGGTAAGCAGGTGTGGAAGCAACACGCGATTGATTTCAAGGACGGATATTCGATGACCGGCGCGCCGCTGGCCGCCGACGGCGTCATCCTGACCGGCGTCTCGGGTGCCGAGTTCGGGACCCGCCTATTCATCGATGGCTGGGATGCGCAGACCGGCCAGCATCTCTGGCACACCTATACGATACCGGGGCCGGGCGAGCCGGGTCACGATACTTGGCCGGGCGATACCTGGGAGCATGGCGGCGGCTCGACCTGGATCACCGGCTCGTTCGATCCCGAGCTGCACACCGTCTATTGGGGCATCGGCAATCCCGGGCCGTTCAACGCCGCGGTTCGCAAGGGCGACAACCTCTACACCGATTCAATCTTGGCGCTCGATCCGAAGACCGGCAAGATCAAGTGGCATTACCAGTTCTCTCCCAACGACCCGTTCGATTACGACAGCGTCGCCGAGATGACCCTGGCCGAGATGAATGTCGACGGCAAGCCGACCAAGGTCGTGATGGACGCGAACCGCAACGGGTTCTTCTATGTTCTCGACCGCACCAACGGCAGGCTGCTGGCCGCCAATCCTTATGTCAAAGTCAATTGGGCTTCCCACATCGACCTCGAGACCGGAAGACCGGTCGAGACCGAGATCACGGCGAAGGCGCGCGCCGGCGAAAAAGTTACAGTGTTTCCAAATATCATGGGCGGGAAGAACTGGTCGCCAATGTCGTTCAACCCGCAGAAGGGGCTCGCCTATGCCAATACCCTCAACTTCGGCACCCACTACAAGGCGATTGCCGTCGAGTATAAGGCCGGGGACTGGTATCTCGGCATGGACCTCACCGACCTCTGGGATTGGCCAAACG
>JBARIB010000076.1:0-16640 GCA_049799535.1 Allostellaceae bacterium
GGGTGGATGTCTCGTATCCCCGCGCAGCCCCTGCCGTTCGTCTGCGTGCAGACGCCGCCCGCGATGCCAGCACCCGGAGCAGCATTGATCGCTGATTTCTGGATAGCGACTGCAGATTAGCGCGAACCGGGGCCCCAAGCGTTGCCCCCTCGGCCTCAAGGCCCTCAAGGGCAGATCTCAATCTCCGAGAAAAAGAACGCGATTTCCTGGGCGGCAGTCTCGAGTGAATCGGAACCGTGCACCGAATTGGCTTCAATCGACTCGGCGAAATCCTTTCGAATCGTCCCGGCAGCAGCGTCTGCCGGGTTCGTCGCTCCCATTATCTCGCGGTTGAGCGCGACCGCGTCCTCGCCTTCGAGCACCTGAACGACAACCGGCCTGGAACTCATGAAGGCGACCAGATCCCGGTAGAAGGGACGCGCCGCATGGACTTTATAGAAGGCTTCGGCGTGCGCCTGCGAGAGTTCGATGCGCTTCTGGGCAACGATGCGGAGCCCCCGCTTTTCGAAGCGGTCATTGATTGCGCCGGTCAGGTTGCGTCGGGTTGCGTCAGGCTTGATGATCGACAATGTTCGCTCGATTGCCATCCGAACCCCTTGGCCCTGGTACACCAGTGGCGGGTTATAACGGGCAGACCCCATAGCGGCAACGGGTGGCAGCAGGACGCCGGGTCACTCCTTTCGCTCCCAACCTGACGGGACCTGCTGCCAATAGGTCACACTGTGCCCGGCCTCGCGAGCACGGCGCCAGCGACTGCGCGCCGCCTCGATTTCGCTTGCATCGTTACCGTCAAAGAGATCGGCGCAACGCGCGAACGCGTGCAGATCTTGGGCGTCCGATGCGTCAACAAGAACGATCATTGACGCACCGTTCGGGTTCTCCTCCCGATCAGTGAGCCAGACCGGCTGCATGGCGGGATTGCCATCGCGAGCCGACCCATGCGGCAGGAACGCAGCTTCATCATAGGTCCATAACACGGCATTGAGGTGCTCGACGCGCTCGATCGAGGCGGCGCGGACGACGATCCGATGCCCTTGCAGCAACGCCCGCTCGAGAAGCCGTGGCAGGGCCCGCTCCAGAGGGGTCGAGAGGAGATGATAAAAGCCGATCTCGGTCAAATGCGCCAACCGTGACGGCGCCGGCTGCCTTCCCTATTCTGTTTCGTAATTCTGTGAGACGAACCGGTCGAGGAGCCTCACGCCGAATCCGGTGGCCCCTTTCGGCACCGTTGGCGCATCCTTTGTCGACCATGCCATTCCGGCGATGTCGAGATGCGCCCAGGGAACGCTGTTGACGAAGCGCTGCAGGAACTGCGCGCCGATGATGCTGCCGCCGGCGCGGCCGCTGGCGATATTCTTCACATCGGCTGCGTCGCTGTCGATCTCGCGGTCATAGCTTTCGTCGAGCGGCAACCGCCAAACCTGCTCGCCGACGGCTCGGCCGGCCTCGATCAGCCGATCGGCGAGCTCGTCATTATTGGAAAACAACCCCGCCCGGTGGTGGCCGAGCGCGACGATGACCGCGCCGGTCAACGTCGCAAGGTCGATCATCAACCGAGGCTCGAAACGGTTCTGGCAATACCACAACGCGTCCGCGAGCACCAGCCGGCCCTCGGCGTCGGTGTTGAGGACCTCGATCGTCTGGCCCGACATCGAAGTGACGATGTCGCCCGGCCGCTGCGCCGTGCCCGAAGGCATGTTCTCGACCAGACCGGCGATACCCACGGCATTCACCTTAGCCTTGCGCTCGGCGAGCAGCCGCATCAGGCCGATGACCACGGCAGAACCCGCCATGTCCCACTTCATATCGGCCATGCCGGCGGCGGGCTTGATCGAAATGCCACCCGTATCGAAGGTAACCCCTTTGCCAACGAAGGCTAGAGGCTTGCTTTTTTCGGGATCCGCGGCCGCGCCGGCGCCGTGCCACTGCATGATCACGAGCCGCGGCGGCCGCGCGCTGCCTTGTCCGACCGCGAGTAGTGCGTTCATCCCGAGCTCGTGCATCCGATGCTCATCCAGGGTCTCCACCTTGACCCCGAATTCTGTGAGCCCTTGCGCTTGTGCTGCGAGCGTTTCGGGATAAATCACGTTAGCTGGTTCCGCAACGAGATCGCGCGTGAAAAACACCGCTTCCGCTGCCTTCTCCAGCCGCTCGTAGGCCTGCCGTGCGGTGTTTGCATCTGCCGTCGCCACCGTCAGGCGACCGAGAGAGGGCTTCTGCTCTGGCTTCTGCTTGGTTTTGTATTTGTCGAAGCGATACGATCTGAGGTTTGCACCAAAAGCCAGCTCGGCGGCCGCATCGGCTTGACGGATCGGTGCTTCCTCTCCGACATCGACTGCAAAGGTTGCCTCCGTCTCTCCCGCCCCGTTCAGGTGGGCGAGTAATCTTCCGCCTAATTGCTGAAGCGAGCGGGCATCCATCGATTCGGGCTTACCAAGCCCGGCGAGGACGATCCGGCTAACCGGCAGGTTCGCTGCGCCGATAACCGGCACGAGCTCGTCCTTCTTTCCCTTGAACCTCGGTGCGGCTGAGACGGCGCGGCTGATGGCTCCGCCGCTCGCTTCATCAAGGCGCCTGGCGGCAGGGGTTAGCAGGCCCTCTTCCCACACTCCGACCACGACCGCGCCAGATCGTGGCAAGTCGGGCTCGGTAAAGCTGATCTTCATTGTACGACCTCAAGAACCGACGGAAACGGCCGCTCGCGCGCCGAGTTTCCCTTAGAACTGGGTCTTACATAAACAACCGCGGGAGCCGGCGCTAGTGACCCCCGAGGCCCACGCCTTTGGAGATCGGGGTGGCCGGGCCGGCGCAAGCCCCCTATGATTTCCAGCAATGACGAAGCTCTCCCGCTACATCCTGCGCCAGTGCTTCGGCGTGATGCTGTTTGTGACCGCCGCGCTCAGTGGCGCGATCTGGTTGGCCCAATCGCTCCGGCTGATCGACCTAATCGTCAATCGCCAACTGTCGGTCGACGTGTTCCTTTATCTCGCGGTGCTGATCCTGCCCCGTTTCCTCGATATCGTGTTGCCAATCGGTGTGTTCATCGCTGTGCTTTTCACCTTCAACCGGCTGATCGCAGAAAGCGAGCTCGTGGTGTTGCGGTCCGCCGGCCTGAGCCATCTCGCCCTCGCCAAACCCGTATTGGTACTGGCCGGCATCGCATTTTTGATCCTGCTGAGCTTATCCCTCTATTTCCTTCCGGCCTCGCATCGCGCATTCAAGGATCTGCAGTTCGAAATCCGCAGCCGCTTTGTCTCGAGCCTTATTCAGGAGGGGACATTTACAACCCTCTCGGACAAGCTCACGATCTATATCCGCAGCCGCGACGAGCGCGGAGAGCTAGTCGGCCTATTGATCCATGACAACCGCAACCCGGAGCGCCAAGTCACAATCGTGGCCGAACGTGGGGCGCTCTTCGATTCGCCGGATGGTTCCCGTATCGTCATGGTCAGGGGGAATCGTCAGCAATTCGATACCCAAACTCGCAAACTTTCGCTGCTCACTTTCGACAGCTATACGCTCGATCTCGACACCGTTCATGATTTGCCGGTTATTCGGTTTCGCGAAGCACAGGAGCGCTTTCTCAACGAGCTGTTCTTCCCGCCGGCAGAAGTCGATAAGGCCCTGCGCCGGAGTTTTCTCGCCGAGGCGCATCAGCGCATACTCGTCCCGGTGTCTGCCTTCAGCTTGTCTCTGATCCCGCTCGCTTGCCTGCTACCGGGACAATTCAATCGCCGCGGGCAGCTGAAGCGGGTTCTGCTTGCAATCGTTCTCGCCCTCCTTTTCGAAGTGCTGGAACTCGGCGCCAACAATGTCGCTGCCCGCCATGGCGTGGCAATTCCGCTAATGTATGCGGTCGACCTGTTGCCGATCGTTCTCGGCTTCGCAATTCTGCTGCACAGGGGAGTGAGGCTCGGCCTCGCGCGGCCGGTGCTCTTTGCCCGGGCGACGCACTGAGCGCGCGCCGGCGCTGACAAGGGATGGCGTTGCAACTCGCGAAGACCTTATCCGCCTACATCGCGCGCCAGTTCTTTGCATGGTTCTGCGCCGTGTTCGCCGCGATGGTCGTCATCACCTTCTTGCTGGATTACATCGAGCTTATCCGCCGCGGCGGCGCCAAGCTGCAGGCCACCCTGGGGCTGCTATTCGAGATGGCGGCTCTGAAGCTGCCCCACACGGCCCAAGAGGTCCTGCCCTTCGCGATCCTGTTCGGCACGATGCTGGCCTTCTGGCGGCTGACGCGAAACAACGAGCTCGTCGTCGCGCGAGCCGCAGGTGTTTCGGTTTGGCAATTCCTGACCCCGGCCCTGCTGGTCGCGATGCTGACCGGCATCGTCGCGGTTGCCGTATTCAACCCGATCGCCTCCTTCACCGAGGCGGCGTACGAAAAACTGGAGACCCGCATCTTGCGCCAAGGAGCAGACCCGCTGTCGTTGTCTGATGCCGGGCTGTGGCTCCGACAAAGCGATCATCGAGGCAATCAGATCATCATCCACGCCGGGAAAATCGCATCCCAGGAGATAATCCTCGATCCGGTGACAGTGTTCTTTTTCAACAGTTCGGTACAGTTTACTGCACGCGTCGATGCTCAGATCGCGAGACTCGAGCAAGGCCAATGGGTAATCCAGGATGGGATCAAATGGGTGCCCAATGAGCCGCCCGAACCATTTCACCAGCTGCGTCTGGAAACCACTCTGACGCCGCGCAAGATCGAAGAGAGTTTCGCCTCGCCGGACACGATGTCGTTCTGGGATCTTCCCGGTTTCATCAACCTACTCGAGGAATCGGGTTTTCCGGCGCAACGCCACCGCCTGCATTACAATGTTCTTCTCGCGCGTCCGTTTCTGTTGTGCGCAATGGTTCTGGTTGCCGCGACCTTCAGCCTGCGCATGCAGCGCCGCGGCGGCGCCACCTTCATGATCGTCGGCGGCGTCATCAGCGGTTTTCTTCTATATTTTCTGTCCGACATCGTCTTCGCGCTCGGGCTCTCCGGAAAGGTGCCGGTCGGCTTGGCTGCGTGGACGCCGACCGTGGTCAGCCTGATGTTCGGCGCTTCCATGCTGCTTCATTTGGAAGACGGCTGATGGCGGGTCGCCCAACGGCGAATCGTTGGAGCTCTGTTGTGCCATGGTTGTTCAGCGGCCTTCTTCTGCTGATTGTGTTCTGCGGCGCAGTGCCGGCTGTCGCGGAAATCAGCATTGGCGCCGGTGAGCACCAGGATAAGAACGCCCCAATCCTGTTTCGAGCCGACGAAATCGAATACGACGATCAGCTCGCGCTGACCATCGCTCGGGGGCACGTCGAAATCTCGCAGAACGGGCAGGTTCTGCTTGCCGACACGGTTTCCTACAACCAGCGAACCGATACCATCACCGCATCCGGAAACGTCAGCCTGACGCAGCCGACCGGAGAGATCGTGTTCGCCGATTTCATCGAGTTGCGCGACTCGATGAGCGAGGGCTTCGCGAAAAACGTGAGAATGCTGCTGGCTGATCGCTCGCGGCTCGCCGCCAACACGGCGCGCCGCACCAACGGGACCCATACGGAACTAAAGCGCGGCGTTTATTCCCCGTGTGATCTTTGCAGGGAGGACCCTAGCGCACCCCCCGCCTGGGAGCTCAAGGCGCGCGAAATCGATCACGACAAGGAATTGCAGCGAGTGGAATTTCGCGACGTTGTCATGGAGGTCGAGGGCTGGCCTGTCTTCTACTCCCCCTACCTCTCGATGGCCGACCCTTCGGTCAAGCGCGCAAGCGGCTTCCTGACCCCCTCGATCGGCATTTCGAATACGCTGGGCGCGCATATCACAATTCCTTATTTCCTGGTGCTGGGGCCCGATAAGGACATCACACTGGCACCACGTTTCACGACCGAGGCGGGTCCGGTGGCTGTGGCCGAGTACCGCGAGCGATTTGGCAATGGTACCCTAGATGCTATTGGCAGCCTCAACCACAGCAACGTCGGCTTCCTCGATAGCTCATCGAGCCAGGGCGAGCAATGGCGCGGCCACATCGATGAACACAGCGTTTTTGATTTGAACGAGACCTATCGAACGGGTCTCGATGTCCAACGCGTCTCCGATCAGACCTATCTGGTACGCTTCGGCTTTGGCAACCCCCTGTTCAACGCGATGATCAGCAGGGCATATCTCGAAGGTTTCGAGCCGCGGGCCTCGACCGACCTCAACGCTTACTTATTCCAGCCGCTGCTGCCGGGCCTCGGCGACTCGACGCAGCCCATAGTCCTGCCGGTGCTCAACCGCAACTGGCAAAGCCAGCCCGACATCCTGGGAGGTCGGTGGAACCTCAACGCCAACCTTCTCGATATTGTCCGCGAGGTTGGGACACAAACCCGCCGGCTATCCCTCGGCTCGCAATGGGACCGCAGCTTTGCCGACGGCCTCGGCAGCCAGTACAATTTTTCGGCCGGCGTTCGTGGGGATGGCTACTCGGTTGCCGACCTGAGCAGTGTCTCAAACCCTGAGCTGCCTTCCGCTTTTTTCCCCGTCGATGGGCAACCCGCGCTGGCACCAACGCCGACGACCTTCGTAACCGGCCGCACCTTTCCCCAACTCGGCCTCGTCTGGGGTTACCCGCTAATCCACCGAAGCGAGAGCTTCACGGCGCTGATCGAGCCGATCGTCGGTGGTTTCGTCGCACCGAGCAGCGGGAACCGGCGAAACATCCCTAACGAGGACAGCCTGTCTTACCAGCTCAGTGATTCTGACCTGTTCCGTCGCGATCGTCTGGCGGGATACGATGTTCTCGATACCGGCCAACGGGTCGATTACGGAACAAAGCTCGGGCTCTATGAAAAGGAGGGCGGCAGCTACCGATTGCTGATCGGCCAAAGTTACCGCGCTCAACCCAATGCTTTCCTGCCGATAAACTCGGGCGCAGAAAAGCGGCTTTCGAACATGGTGGGAAGGGTGGTGCTGTCTCCGACTTCCTATCTCGATTTGATTTATCGTTTTCGCTATAGCACGACCCCGTGGAGCAGCCAAAATCAGCAGGTCGGAGTGAGTGCCGGGCCGCAGTCTTTGCGGGTGAGCGGGAATCTCATTTACCTCCCGGCGCAAGTGCAAGGAGAGCAGGTAACGAACCCCACAACGGGGCAAAATGTACTTTACGGCAAGCGCGAGCAACTCTCCTTCTCAGTCAACGCCAAGCTCACGCGATATTGGTCGATGCAGGTCTCTGAAACATTAAACCTCTCAAACAGCACGACCATCGTCAACAATGTTCAGACCCCGCAATCCTCCAGCGCCAGCCTTTACGGATCGCTATCGGCGATTTATCAAGACGAATGCATGGCCTTCATCGGGGCAGTGACGCAGTCGGGGATACGGAGCGGGGATGTGACGCCTGGTTATTCTGTTCTCTTCAGTTTGGTCTTCAAGAATCTCGGCGAGGTCGGCGGCACTCTCGCCTCGCTCTCTGGGATCGGCCTGTGAGGCCCACTCCTGTGCCTGCCGAGAGGCCTTGCGAAAGAGCCGAACATGCCGGCGCGGCGAAATTGCCGTCGGCGAAGTGTAAACTCAATTGATGAAACTGCGGGGTCGCCCACCGATGGCTCTCACTCGCTGGCTTTGCCTGATGCTGTTGGGACTGACCTGCTTTTCGGGACAGGCCATCTCGGCCCGAGCTCTCTCCGGACCAGGACCGTCGCCTGCTACGCCTCCACCGCGAGGATCCGCCGCGCCGCAACCGCCCGGTCAAATCACCGAAACGCGCATTGCCGCAGTCGTCAACGACGAAGTGATCTCGGTTGCGGATGTCCAGTCGCGCCTCAAGATGGTCATGCTCTCGTCAAACCTCACTGACTCGCCGGAAACGCGGCAGCGCATTACCAGTCAGGTGCTGCGGACCATCGTCGACGAGAAACTGCAAATGCAGGAGGCGAAGAGGCAAAACGTCACCGCTAGCGATGAAGAGATCAACAAGGCATTCGCCCAAATCGAAAAGCAAAACAACTTGCAGCCCGGTCAGTTGGATCAAATCCTGAAGGTTCGCGGTATCGAGCGCAGCGCGTTGATCGACCAACTTACGGCCTCAATCGTATGGGCAAAATTGGTGCGTCGGCTGGTCTCGCAGACTAACGTCGTCTCCGACGAAGAGATCGACTATGCGCTGAAGCGAGCCAAGGAAAGCGCGAACGAACCGCAAAGCCGGGTGGCGGAGATATTTCTCGCCGTTGACAATCCGCGCCAGGAAGACGAGGTGCGGCGGCTGGCCGACCGCTTGACCGAACAGATGAAGCAGGGCGCCCGATTTTCTGCGGTCGCTCAACAGTTTTCTCAATCCGCGACCGCTGCGGTCGGGGGCGATATCGGCTGGGTGCGCCCCGAACAGCTGAGCCCGGAACTGGGCAAAGCAGTCGCTCAGATGCGGCCGGGAGAATTGTCTCCCCCAATCCGTACCGGAGCCGGATATTACTTGCTGCTCGTCCTCGACCGGCGCTCAGGCCGTTCCGGCGGGTCGGAAGACAGCTTGCTACATCTCGTGCAGATCGTCTTTCCGCTGCCGCCCCAGGCGACCGAGCCGATGCGCCGTGCCGCGATAGCCGAGGCGCAAAACGCGAAGATCGGCGCGAAGAATTGTGAGGAGCTCCTAAAAATTGGGAAAGAAAAGGGCTCGCCGCAGCTATCAAGCGAGGGACGCGTTCGAATCGACCAGATCGGACTCCCCATACGCAGCCTCGTGCTAGGGCTCGAGCCTGGACAGCCGTCGCAACCGATTGTCCAAAAGAACGGGGTCGGGGTTATCATGCTGTGCGACAAGGCGGCGCCCAGCGCTCCGACAATCCCGACCCGCGAAGAGGTTGCCGAGACGTTGATGCGCCAACGCCTCGATACGCTGGCGCGACGCTATATGCGAGACCTGCGGCGCACCGCCTTCGTCGATGTCAGGGTTTGACGCCCGGTGCAACCCCCGCTCGCTGTCACGATGGGGGAGCCGGCCGGGATCGGCGGCGAGATTGCTCTGAGAGCCTGGCTCAATCGCAGCGATAGCGTCCCTGCTTTTTACCTGATCGACGACCCCGATCGCGTGGCTCGACTGGCTAAGGGGCTCGGGTGGGTGGTGCCGATTCGCCCGATTGAGGTTCCTGACCAAGCGCCGGCGACCTTTGCCGAGGCGCTTCCCGTCGCGCCGATCGGCATGCCGGTTCGGGCGCGGCCGGGCCGCCCCGATCCCGGCGATGCGCCTGCCATTCTAGGGGCGATTGAAGCGGCAGTCCGTGACGTGCGTAGCGGGCGCGCTGCAGCGCTCGTCACCAACCCGATCAACAAGGACAACCTTTATCGCGCCGGTTTTCGACATCCGGGGCACACCGAGTATTTGGCTGAGCTCGCCGGCATCGAAACCGCCCCCGTAATGATGCTCGCCTGCATGCAGCTACGGGTGGTTCCCATTACGATCCACATGGCATTGCGCCACGCGATCGAAAGCCTCTCCACAGAAGTCATCGTGCACGCGGGTCGCGTGACCGAGGCGGCCCTGCGCCGCGACTTCGGCATTCCGGATCCGGTTCTGGCCGTGGCCGGGCTCAATCCGCACGCCGGGGAAGGCGGCAACCTTGGGCGCGAGGAGATCGACATTATCGAACCGGCGATCGCCGAGCTGCGTCTCGCGGGGATCGATGCGCGCGGTCCGATGCCGCCCGACACGATGTTCCACCCCGATGCGCGCCGCACCTATGATGCCGCGCTTTGCATGTATCACGATCAGGCGCTGATCCCGATCAAAACGATCGATTTCCACGGCGGCGTCAACGTGACCCTCGGGCTGCCCTTTGTGCGCACCTCGCCCGACCACGGGACTGCGTTCGCGATCGCCGGACAGGGCACCGCGCGCCCCGACAGCCTTATCGCGGCGTTGCGCCTAGCAGCCGAAATGGCTGGCAGGCGATCGAATTCCACCTGAAGAGCGCCCACCGCTGTCTCCGTTGCCGCCGCTGCGCGCGGTCATCGCCCGGCACGGGATAGCCGCACGCCGAAGCCTGGGGCAGAACTTCTTATTCGATCTTAATCTAACGAGCCGGATAGCCCGCGCTGCGGGGCGGCTCGACCATGCGACAATTGTCGAAATCGGGGCCGGTCCCGGTGGCTTGACGCGGGCGCTCTTGACCAATGGCGCCCGCCGCGTCATCGCGGTCGAGCGCGATCAGCACTGCCTCGCGGCCCTCGGCGAGCTTACCGTCGCTTACCCGGATCGCCTCGAAATCATCGCCGCCGACGCGCTCACGCTCGACCCCGCCGTGATCTCGGACCCGCCCCGTAAAATCGTCGCTAATCTTCCATACAATATTGCGACCCCTCTGCTGCTCGGCTGGCTCGACCGGATCCGGGAATACGAGGATCTCACCCTGATGTTTCAACGCGAAGTCGCCGAGCGCCTCGTGGCGGCGCCGCGCAGCAAATCCTATGGGCGGCTTTCGGTGCTGGTCCAATGGCTGGCCGAGGCGCGCATTCTGTTCGATGTCCCACCGCGCGCATTCATCCCGCCACCAAAGGTGACATCGAGCGTCGTCTCCATCGTGCCCCGCGTCGAGCCACTCGCTCCCTCTGCGAAGCCCGCGCTCGAACGCATCACTGCCGCCGGTTTCGGGCAACGCCGGAAGATGCTGCGCACCAGCCTAAGATCGCTCGGCATCGAGGTCGAGGCGCTGCTCGAACGCGCCGGAGTCTCGCCCCGCGCGCGAGCCGAGGAACTTACGGTCGCCGAGTTCTGCGCGCTTGCTCGGGCCAGTGAGGCGAGATAGCCGTTCGTTCGGAGGGGTGTCGACGGCCCGCATCGCAGTTCGGGAAGCAGGTGGAGGGCAAACGACAAATTGACGTGATAAAGTCCCGTCCGTCGCGCTCGCAAAGGAGGAAACCATGGACGTCGGTATCCAGATGGTGCTCGCCACCTATGGCTGGCGGGGTATGAGCGACGATCAGGCCTGGGACGAGGAGATCCGGCTGGCGCGCCTTGCCGACGAACTCGGCTTTGATGCGCTCTGGGCGGTCGAGCATCACTTCAACGACTACTCCTTTTGCCCTGACAATCTCCAGCTGATGGCGTATCTGGCCGCGCTGTGCCCGAACATCGACCTCGGTACCGCAGCGGTGATCCTGCCGTGGAACGATCCGCTGCGCGTCGCCGAGAAGGCGATCGTGCTCGACTTGCTGAGCAAGGGGCGACTGCGGCTCGGCATTGGCAGGGGCCTGGCGCGTCGCGAGTTCGCCGCCTTTCGCCAGACGATGGAAGAGAGCCGCGAGCGGTTCGACGAAGCCGCGGCGATGATTCTCGAAGCGCTGCGCACCGGCTGGATCGAAGGCAACGGCAAATATTACAAGCAGCCGCGCATCGAGCTTCGGCCGCGGCCGAAATACGGCTTTGACGGCCGCATCTATGCGGTCGCCGCGAGCGACGACTCGGTCGAAGCCTGCGCCCGGCTCGGCGCGCGCATGGTGATGTTCGCCGACCGTCCTTGGCCATTGCGCATGCCGGCGATCAACCGCCACCGTGAGCTTACGCGCCAATATCACGGCCGCGAAGCATTGCCGATGCTGATCGCGGATTTCTGCGTCTGCTGGCCCGATATGGCCGAAGCCGAAATCCTCTCGCGCCGTCACATGGGCTCGTTCGTGCAGAGCAATGTCGAGCACTACGAGCTGATGAGCGACCACTTCTCGACCGTGAAGGGCTACGACGCCTACGCGCAGAAATCCGAGATCGTCCGCAAGACCGGGCTCGACGGGATGACCGAGGGCTTCATGAAGGCGGCGGTGTGGGGCCCGCCCGACCGCATCCTGCGTATGCTGGAGGAGCGGCGCGGCGTGGTCGGCGATTTCGAGCTCGCCACCTCGTTCCGCTTTGGCGGCATCCCCTTCGAGGTCGCCGAGAAATCGATGCGGCTCTTCGCCAAGGAGGTCCTGCCGGTAATACAGTTATGGCAAACCGCCCGCGCCCCGGCCGTCGTCGAGCGCGCAGCGGCGGAATAGCACCGTGTCCAGTTTCGAATGAGCCGTTCGCGGTTGATGCTCAACAGGTCGTAACGGCGCGCCTTGGGGTTGACACTCAGCCGCTCAAGGCATAGCGTCTCGTAACCAAACGGGCGTTTGGTTTTCCCGCCTCGCCATCCACCCGAAAGGAGCTCGGTTATGGGTCTCGCCTACAATGTAATCGATGCCGACGGTCACATCCTCGAGCCGCTGGATCTCTGGGATAAATACATCGATCCGAAGTTCCGCGACCGGGCGCCGCGCATCGTCAAAGGCGAGAACGGCAAGGAGCGGCTCGTCATCGAGGAGCACCAGGTCGGCGACGGCCGACTCGGCATTGGGCGGATCGGCGCGGTCGGCGCGCGGCAGGGTGTAGTCGAGGCTGATACGATGGCCTACAAGGACGGCAAACCCGGCGGGTTCGATCCGCACAAGCGCATCCCCGACATGGACGCCGACGGCATCGACGCTGCGTTCCTTTATCCCAGCCTCGGCCTGTTCTCCGGCGCGATCCATGACCCGGAACTCGCAGCCGCCACCTGTCGCGCCTACAACCGCTGGCTCGCCGACTACTGCAAGCCCTATCCCGACCGCCTCTTCGGCGTCGCGATGTTGCCTTTGCAATCGGTCGACCTGGCGATTGCCGAGATGCGGTTCGCGCGCAAGGAATTGGGCTTCCGCGGCGGGTTCATCCGCCCCAACCCATACAACAACAAAATGATCCACCACCCGGATTACGAGCCGTTCTGGGCCGCGGCCGAGGATCTCGATTTCGCGATCGGCTTCCACGAGGGCGCTTCGAGCGGGATGCCGACGGTCGGGGTCGACCGCTTCGAGGGCCGCGGCGCCCGCCACATCATCTCGCACACGATGGAAATGATGCTGGCCTGCATGAGCGTGATCTGGGGCGGCGTCTGCGAGCGGCATCCGAAGATCCGTATCGCCTTCCTCGAATCGGGCGGCGGCTGGATCGCACCGTGGCTCGACCGCATGGACCGGCACTTCGACGACCAGGGCTTCAACGATTCCGGTCTGACGACGCGACCGAGCGAGCTGTTCCAGCGCAATTGCTGGATCTCGTTCGAGCCGGTCGAGGGCAGCATCAAGGCGCTGGCCGATTATATCGGCCCGCACAAGATCCTGTGGGCGACCGACTATCCGCACCCCGACGGCTTCTTCCCCGGCGCCCCGAAGATGATCATGGATCGCATGGAGGGGCTGTCAGCCGCGACCAAGCACCAGGTTATGGCCGGCGGCGCAATGGGCCTATACGGGCTCAACTGACGACAGCCACTAGTGGCTGCCGTCACCCCCGCGAAAGCGGGGGCCAGGGCTAGCATTGAAAACTGGCAGCCCTGGATTCCTGCCTTCGCGGGAATGACGAGTATTCAAGAAGGGAGGTTATGGGTATGTCAATTCAAGACGACATGTTTACCCGGGACGTCATTGCCGACCCCTATGCCTATTACGGTCGGCTCCGCGACCAGGATCCGGTTCACTGGAACGATACCTACGCGTTATGGGTCATCACACGGCATGACGATGTGACTTGGATGACCCGGCATAACGAGCTGTTCTCGTCCGCCGTATTCAAGAACGACCCCAAGCCCGCCTATCCGGCGATCGACGAGTCCGATCTCGGCCTCTATGAGTATGTCAGGAATTACCAAGCCGACCAGTTCATCCAGCACGACCGGCCCGAGCATCTGGACATGCGCAAGATCGTGCATGGCTACTTCACGCCCAAAGCGATGGAATCGTGGCGTCCCTTTGTCGTCAACGCCGTGAAGGAGCTTCTCGACGAGGCCGAGGAAAAGGGCAGCATGGACGTGATGCGGGATCTGGCGACCCCGCTGCCGGTGCTCGTGATCGCCCAGATGATGGGCGTCCCCGCCGAGGATCGGCCCTATGTCCGACAGCTGGCGGAGAAGCTCCTCTACATCGGCCGCGGCGAACATGACCGCATGCCGATCCTGACCGACGGCATGAAAGGGATGGTCGAATACGTCTCGCCGCTCGTCGACGAACGCATTGTCAGGCCGGGTGACGATTTCATCTCGGTGCTGGCCAGCGGCGAGAAGAAGGGCGTCTTCACGCGGCATCAAGTGCTGGTCAACACCTCGCTATTGCTGTTGGCGGGCCACGAGACGACGATCAACCTGATCTGCAACGGCACATTGGCCTTCATCCAGCATCCCGACCAATGGGCATTGTACAAAGAGGATCCGATCGGCCGGGCCAAATGGGCGACCGAGGAGTGCCTACGCTATGACGCGCCGGTCAAGTCGATCCAGCGGCTCGCCTCGCAGGATATCGAAATGCGCGACAAGGTGATGGAAAAGAACGATCGCGTCCGCTGGTTCATCTCCTCCGCCAATCGGGATCCCACTGTGTTCGCCGACCCCGACAAGTTCGACATCACCCGGCAGCCGAACCCGCACGTGGCCTTCGGAAACGGAGTTCATCACTGCCTAGGGGCGACCCTGGCGCGCGTCGAGGGTCAGGAGGTCTTCAAGGCTCTCGCGGAGCGCTTCCCCGACTTGCAGGTAGCGACCGAGCAACTGGACTATCAGCCCAGCATCACCTTCCGCTCGCTGAAATCGCTGCCGGTCACCTGGCAATAGGAGGGCGGCGAGTGGCACGCAAGCTGCGCGTCTGGGTAGACCACGACGTCTGCGTCGGGAATGCCATGTGCGAGACGATCGCCCCCAAGGTATTTCGCCTCAACGAGAACCGCCAGTCCGAAGCCGTCGACCCCTTGGGGGACACAGTCGAGAAGATCCTCGAAGCAGCGGAGAACTGCCCCGTCAGCGCGATCTTCGTCGAGGACGCCGAGACAGGCGAACAATTGTTCCCCTAGCCAAATCTCATCCCCTCACCCTCCCTGGGCTTGACCTGGCTTGACCCGGGGATCCCCGGGGAGGGTCCGAGTGGGGGGCAACCTCCTACCGCCTGGCGCGTCTCGCTCGCGGGTTGGAACAGCTGAGCCCCGGGGCGGTCGATCCCCACGCTTAGTGGTCCGGCGCCGCCTTCACCGCATCAGGTATCACCTTCCGGTGAGGCATCCCGAGAGGGATTGCTGATGAGCGGATCCCCACCCGGAATGCTGCGCGGCAGCGTATCCTCATTTTTGAAGCTTTCGCTGGAACCGGCCCTTAACGGAGTCGTTTCAGCCACAGGTCATCACGGGAGTACTCTGATGAAAGGTGTTACGCGGTCACTGACGTCGGGAATCGCTGTTGCGGGTGCCATCGCCTTCACCGCAGGTCCCGCTTGGGCGCAGAATTATCATGTGGGGCAGATCGACGTCGACAATCCGTGGGCTCTGGCTACAACCAGCTTCGACCTCACCAACGGAGCCGCTTATATGCGCTTGAGCGACCATGGCGCTCAGCCAGACCAGCTTGTATCGGCTTCGTCCCCGGTTGCGCGCAAGGTCGAGCTGCATGTCTTTAATGTCGAGAACGGAATCTACGGAATGCATCCGGTGTCGGCCATACAAGTCAGCCCCGGCACATCGCCGACGGTGCTCGAGCCCGGCGGAGCCCATGTGATGCTGGAGGGGCTGAAGCAGCCGCTGAAGGCCGGAGAGAGCTTTCCGCTAGTTCTCTCCTTTGAGAAGGCTGGCAAGCTCCGCGTCGAGGTGCGTGTCGAGAGTTCGGAACCGATGACGGCCCGGGCGACGAACTAAGCCGAAACCTGCCGAGGAAATCCCGCCGGTCGATGATCGCCAACAAACCAAGAACACCTTGTTTGCCATTTCGGCGCTGCGCTCGGCTGTACTCGATGTTTGACGCGGGCGTATTAAGCGGCAACCGATAACGCGTGGGTCGCGATCCGGCGGCCCGAAGCCGAGGGAGGTCACGATGACGGATGCGGATGGTTCGATGGGCAGTTCGCGACGCAGTCTTCTCATCGGCTCGCTTGCCGCGGGGGCGGCCCCGGTAGTGGGCCTCGTTGTGCCCGCCGCGCAGGCCGCGGAAGCGCCGGGTCTCGGCCTATTCGAGGGCATCAACCGCGCCAAGAATCCGAGCGCGCTGAGCGACCTCGAAAAACTTCACGTGCCGTATTTCAAGGGGCCGAGCACGGCGAAAAAAGGCGAGAGCGTCGCGCTTGCCGTCAGCGTCGGCGAAGCGCTGCATCCGATGACGATGAACCATTGGATCGAGCGGCTTCGCGTGTTCGACGCTTCGCATATGCCGATCGCCGATGTGACCTTTGCGCGCGTCGGCGTGGGGCCCGTCTGCGAATTCCACATTCCGGTGGAGCAGACAATGACGCTGATTGCGCAATCTTATTGCAACATCCACGGCATCTGGGAGGCGCGGTACACCATCACTGTCACGTAGCGCGGGGCGCAATCTTCGTTGAGGATGCCGAAGCCGGGGAGCAATTGTTCCCGTAGGGATCGAACCGGTTACGCTCCCTCCGGCGCGCAGGGACGGCGCAGGCGCCGGCCCTTTTCTTTCTAATCCAAGGGGTTCCGAGACCGCGCATTCGGATCACGGCCCCAACTCCGTGGCGGCTCTGGTTGAACAAAACCCCGGGATGGCTGTTCTCCTAATTGCTACAAAAGCCGGAATGTAGAGCTGGCGGACGCGTTGGCCGCCCGCTTCGCCTCGGGCCGAATCACGGGAGATAACTTTGAGCGGGA
>JBARIB010000077.1:0-3177 GCA_049799535.1 Allostellaceae bacterium
ATGGCCTGACTGATGCCCGCTGCAGCGGTGGTCCGATGTACAGCGATCGGGGTTCTCGGTCGATACCTCGATCACATGTTCATCTTTCTATCTCCGGAAACCGCGGATACGGCGGTGCGCCTACCGCGGCCTCGGCAATCGTCCCCAAGCCCTGCCAATCAGCCGGCGGAGCCGAGGTCGAACTCTGACCGCTCTCAAGCGCCGAGGTCTTGTCTCCCGGAGCCGGACGGAAGCAGCGTCAACGGCACTTTTGACATATCGGTTTGCCGGCGCTCCCGACAAGGGTGCTCCCGTTTCCGGCGAGCTTTCGATGCTATGTGATCGGGGCCCTCCGCCTTACATTAAGCGGCCATGCTCAGCCGTCGCGATCTGTTTCCGCCGATCGAACCCTATGGGACGGGCAAGCTGCGCCTCGATGCGCGCCACACGATGTACTGGGAGCAATCGGGAAACTCGCGCGGCGTGCCCGTGTTGTTTCTACACGGCGGACCCGGCGCCGGCGCCACCCCGGTCCACAGGCGGTTCTTCGACCCGGAATATTGGCGGATCGTAATCTTCGATCAGCGCGGCGCCGGCCGTTCCACGCCGCTTGGCGATTTAACCGACAACTCACCCGCCCATCTCGTGGCCGATATAGAACGCCTGCGAGTGGCGCTGAGCATCGAGAAATGGGTCATCTTCGGCGGGTCGTGGGGCTCGACATTGGCGCTGCTTTACGCCGAAGCAAATCCTCATCGCTGCATCGGCCTCGTGTTGCGCGGAATTTTTTTATGCCGCCCCGAGGAGATCCGATGGTTTTTGTACGGCGTGCGCCGGGTGTTTCCGGAGGCCTGGCGCGCCTTCTCCGGCTTCCTTCCCGAGGACGAACGTAGCGATATTCTCGGCGCCTTTTACCGCCGCTTGCTCGACCCCGACCCCCGCATCCATATGCCGGCGGCGCGCGCTTGGAGCATTTATGAAGGTGCCTGCTCAACTTTGCTGCCCAACCCGGAGACGGTTGCCGCTTTTGGCGAGGACCGGCTTGCGTTGGGCCTCGCGCGAATCGAAGCGCATTTCTTCAGCCGCCACCTGCTGACCGGGAGCTGCGATCTGATCGCGAGGGTCGGGCAGATCCGCCATTTGCCGGGAGCCATCGTTCAAGGCCGCTACGATATGGTCTGCCCGATCCGCGGCGCTGACGAACTCGCGCGAGCCTGGCCCGAAGCTCAGTACGTGGTCGTTCCCGATGCCGGTCACTCCGCGATGGAACCCGGCATCCGCGAGCAGCTTGTGCTCGCAATGGAACGCATGAAGCAAATCTGAGCTTAGTTGATCAGTGGTTTCACTTGCGTCACGCACTTATCCTTTTAGGATAACCGCCAAGGGCGGTGCCGGGGCGCAAGGGGGAAGGGGTGACCAAGGGAGATTTCTTCGCACTAGCCCGGTTCATCGCAGCATTGGCTCTCGGTCTGACGCTTGCCCGTCCATCGGGAGCGCAGATCGCGCTGGGCTCGCAGGTCACTCTGGGTTCGCCTGCGGAGGCGCCGGGGATCGCAACTGGAGCTGGGGTTTTCGATATTGCCCCCGACAGGAAAAAGACAGACGCAGCCCATAGGGCGCAATTGCAGGGTGAGTATCGATTTGGCGATGTACTGTGGATTCTTGCGCCATTTGTCGGACTAATGGGGACTAGCGGCGGCGCATTTTACGGCTACGCTGGCTTCGGCTTCGATGTGAATTTCGGCGCGAATTGGGTTATAACCCCGACCATTGCGGGCGGGTACTGGTATCGGGGCGGGGACCTCAATCTCGGCTCCTGGTGGGAGTTTCGCTCTGGCGCCGAGTTCGATTACCGCTTCGCTGACCGCAGCCGCCTTGGTATTGCCTTTTATCATATGTCGAATGCGGGTCTGACCAAGGAGAACCCGGGGGAAGAGGCCTTGCTGCTCGTCTACACCGTGCCCCTTCACTGATTTCGCTTCTATGCATCCCATCGCCCCGGGGCGACGGAATCATCCTCTGATGCTTGGTTGGACTATGCCGCGGCTGGCGCCGACTACTCGCGCCGCGCTTTGGATCCTGTTGAGCGGGATCTGCGCGGGTGATGATGAACGTGTTGATACGCGTCGCGGCGCAAGCGATGCACCCGTTTGAAGTTGCCTTCTTTCGCTGTCTCTTCGGGCTCGTGCTCGTGCTGCCCTGGATCGTCAAGAGCGGTTGGGGTTTGTTTCGTAGCCGCAACATCGGATTTTACGTTCTGCGCGCCGGGGTGGGGCTCGTCTCGATGGCGACCTGGTTCTATGGGATCACCGTGGTGCCGCTGGCGACTGCGACCGCGGTCAATTTCACCGCGCCGCTCTTCGCTACGATAGCCGCGGTGCTGGTCCTGCACGAGGATGTCAGGTTACGCCGATGGAGCGCGGTCATAATCGGCTTTGTCGGCGTACTCGTGATCATGCGGCCGAGCAGCGAACGGGTCGATGCGAACCTGTTGATCCTATTGCTCTCGGCCGCGACGGCGGCGATGAACAACATCACTGTGAAATTCCTCGCTCGGAGCGAACCCCCGAGCCGCATCGTCGCTATGTTTATGCTTTATCTCACGCCGTTGTCGCTGATCCCGGCGCTGTTTGTCTGGCAATGGCCGGATCTCTCAACCCTAGGTGCGCTCGTCGGGCTCGGCTGCCTCGGCACGATTGCGCACCTCTCCGTCGCGCGGGCCCTCGCCACAGCCGATGCCAGCGCCTGCGCGCCTTTCGAGTTTGTCCGCCTGCCCTTTGCCGCGCTGATCGGCTTTGCTTGGTTTGGCGAGGTCACCGATGTGTGGACCTGGGTCGGTGCGGCAATCATCGGCGGTTCGTCGGTATATGTTGCGCATCGTGAAGCCCGCCTAGCCCGGCGAGGCCGCCGCTCTGAGCAATGATCACAGCCCGCCCTGGTGGGCGAATTCGGACTCGGCGGATTTTAGCGGGGAGTAGTGCATGCAGGTTGAAGGGCAGGCCGCGATCGTCAGCGGCGGGGCGTCCGGTCTGGGTCGCGCCACGGCAAAGGCGCTCGCCGAAAATGGGGCCAAAGTTGCCATTCTCGACGTCAACGAATCGGCAGCCGCCGACGCGGCGCGCGAGATAGCGGGGCTCGCCATTGCGTGCGATGTCAGCGATGCCGCGTCGGTCGAAGCCGCGCTTCTGACCGCGCGGG
>JBARIB010000078.1:0-2730 GCA_049799535.1 Allostellaceae bacterium
CGCCCGTCGCGCGGTGCATAGACGGTCTGGGAGGCCCCGACACCCTTGAGCACATATGCACCGACCGCGTCGGCCGGCGACCCGCTGGCCCTTACGAAATCATCCGACAAAAGCAGCGTTCGGCCGAGCTGGCCGCAGAGCCCTTCAATGCGCGCGGCTAGATTGACCGCCGGACCGATCACCGTGAAGTCCAGGCGCGATTCACCGCCGATGTTGCCGTACATCACATCGCCCAGATGCAGTGCGATGCCGAACGCGATCGTCGGCTGCCCAGCCGCGCTACGTTTGGCGTTGATTTCGGCCATCGACGCGCGCGCCCGGCCGGCGGCGCACAGAGCGCGGGTGCAAGCCGTTTGGACGTCTGCGCTGGCTTTGATCGGAAAGATGGCGAGCATCGCGTCGCCTATGAACTTGAGGACTTCGCCGCCCTCGTCCTCCACCGCGCTGGTCATGGCGCCGAAATAGTCGTTTAGCAGCGCGATCAGTGCGTCTCGCGCGAGCGTCTCCGATAGCCCGGTGAAACCGCGCAGGTCGCAGAGCCAGATTACGGCGCGGATCGTTTCTCCCATACCGCGCGTGATCGCCCCATTAAGTACACGCTCCCCCGATTGCCGGCCGACATAGGTGTCGAGCAGAGTTCGTGCCGTCCGCCGCAGCGTCTGAACCTCTAGGTTCATCGCCAAAGCAGGCATCATCGCCTCGAACAGAGCGATATGGTCCTCACCGAAGCGGTCCGGATGGTTCGTCGCCAAGGACACGGCCTTGGTCGTTCCATCCGAGAACGGCGCGCCGAGAACCAAGTAATCGGTAATCCCCGCTTGTCGCAGATCGGCGAGGATCGGGAACGAAGCGCCTGGCGGGTGCCGTGGGTCGCAGCGCACGGGTCCGCCGCCCTCGTAGACGATCCTGATTGGGCTGTTCTGGAGGCTCACGACAGCCTCAGCGGCGTCTAATCGATAGCGCCGCTCGCTCACGACCGCGCCGAGCTCCCAGAGCCCGCTGTAGGACCACAGGTTGGGGTGGAGGATTGGCACCCCGGTCGTGATGCGTGTGACGGGAATGCCGGCGCGGCGCAGCCGGTGGGCGAGAGACTCGAGAAACGCGCTCGGCTCCGTGATCCCCCGGCCTTCCCGAAGCAGCCACGTAACGACGCTGTGCGCCTCCAAGGCGGACTGTCCCATCCTAGGCTCCATGCCGCTCGCAGCTCGATATGAGCTTAAATTGCAATCCGCTCAACCTCATTTGCCAGAAGCAATTGACCCAATGGCTGGTGCGACCGTGCGTCGCAAGAGGCTTCGTCGATCCGTCGGCGTGCGGTCTTGCATCAATGTATCCGGCCTCTGATTGGAACGCGTTGTGATCCGGGCGACCATGGATATCAGAGGCGCATACGTTCTCATTAGCGGACCGACCTCGAAAGGGCGATTTCGGCAGAAGTTCCGAAAACGAAAATCGTCAGCGGCCACTCCCAGGACCCTCGCGAGCGCCAACCGCGCATCGGCCCCATGCCGCACCAGCGCCTTTGACCAGCGCGTCTGGCCTGGTCGGCGATAATGGGTGGTGTCGGCGTCGCCACAGATAGCGCCGATTGCCGACCGCCCACTCCGGTTCGCCCAGGTTACGACCCATCGATAAGCGAAGGGGGTTATTGCGCAACGGCCGTCGATAAATTTACCTTATGCGCAGGCGACCGAACAGATCGCCAGCTCTTGGGGAGGACGACCAATGCCCGGCCTTGCAAATCTGCGGCTTACTTGGGAGCCACGCATGTTGAGCATCCTGCGCATCGTCGTCGGGTTGCTATACATGGAACACGGCCTCGCAAAGATCCTCGGTTTTCCGCACCAGCCGAACCATGCACCCTACGCCCTGCTCACGTTGAATCCGGGTCTCCAAGGTTTATTGGAGTTGGTGGGCGGTTTGCTGCTCGCGCTGGGTTTGTTCACCCGTACTGTCGCCTTTGTCCTCGCGGGCGACATGGCGGTCGCTTATTTCATGGTGCACGCGCCGAGAGGCTTCTTCCCGCTGCTCAACGGCGGGGAGTTGGCGATCGTCTACTGCTTCACCTTTCTTTATCTCTGGGTCGCTGGCGGCGGCGAATGGAGCCTCGATCGATCGCGCGCCTCCGCATCGGCATCTGCCATATCGCCGAGCCGGGCCTGAGCAACCCCTGATCAAATTGCTGGCCCAACCCGGCATCGCTCCTTCTCCGGGTCAAGCCACACGTTGGTACGCCGGGGGCGCGTTGCGGAAGCAGTGGGGCCCTAGCGTTCAGAGAGGCGGGAAAGATGCCGCCGTCACCAGTACCGTCTCTCCGGCGTCCGGACCTCGGCCGTCGTACAGCTCAGCGGCAAGGAAGACTCTACCGAATTGCCTCTCAGCCGCAGGTTCGAAAAGAGGAAAGCGAGAAGCTCGCGCTTCTGCTTGCTTTTCGAACCCTCGAATAGCTCGGCAGCCCGCGAGGCCAATGAAATCAACGTTTCCAATGTGGTGCGATAATCGCCCTCGCCCTTCTGGTGCTGCTATTTTCGGTAATACAGATATTGGGAAGGCAGGGCACGCGACGTCTGCCGAACAAAAAACCCTTGGAGTGTAATGTGCTGCAATGATGCAGCCCCCCTAATTACATCCTTCGATCGCTCCCACGACGGGGTTCCGACTGCCAGAAAATTGCATCCCCTGGCGGTTTCCGCGACCAGCGCGATGTTAGGTAGGCCGCAGATCTCTCAA
>JBARIB010000079.1:0-1554 GCA_049799535.1 Allostellaceae bacterium
GGCGGCGCATCGGGCCCCTGCTCGCCTATGATGCTTTTCAGTTCGTCGATCGGGTCGACCTTCTGCGCCGGGTCGTTGAGGGCTCGCCCCGCGGTGATTTTGGCCGGGTACGGGGGCAAAAATGCGAGTCGGAACAAGAGGGTCTGATGGCGAATCGTCTGTAGTGTAGACCAAGTACCTTTTGCGCCATTTGGAGATGGCGTAATTTGATTCGCATCATGTTTTTGCGCTTCAACAGACGCTTCAAAGACGGCAAGGAACATCGGTACTGGAATATTGTTGAGAACCGCCCCTGCGTGACCGGGAAGGTGGTGCAGCGCCAAGTGCTGTATCTCGGCGAGATCAACGACAGCCAGCATGAAGCCTGGTGCCGCGTGATCGAGGCGTTTGACGAGGACGCTGGCCGCCACCGACAGCTCGCGCTGTTTTCCGCCGATCGCGCGGTTCCGGACCACGCGCGGGGCCATGGCGTGCAGGTGCGGCTTGATCGCATGCAATTGCTTCGGCCGCGGCAATGGGGCGCATGCTGGCTTGCGTGTCAGTTGTATGAGCTGCTCGAGCTTGATCGGTTCTGGGCGCGGCGCTTGCCGGCCTCGCGCGAAGGCACGCGTTGGCGGCACATCCTGCAGACGCTGGTTTGCTACCGGCTGATCGATCCCGGCAGCGAATGGCGCCTGCACCGGCTGTGGTTCGAGCGGAGCGCAATGGCGGACCTGCTCAGCGCCGACGATGGGCTGGTCGAGAAGAATGCGCTCTATCGCTGCCTCGACAGGCTGCTGGCGCACAAACCGGCGCTGTTCGCGCATTTGCGTTCCCGCTGGCAGGATCTGCGGCCGATTTCGAGGTGCTGCTGTACGACCTGACGAGCACGTATTTCGAGTCGCCGCCGCCACAGGATGAGTCCGACAAGCGCCGCCATGGCCATAGCCGCGACAAGCGTAACGATTGCGTGCAGGTGGTGATCGCGCTGATCGTGACGCCGGAGGGCTTTCCGCTCGCCTACGAGGTGCTGCCGGGCAACACCGCCGATTGCACGACGCTGCGCGACATGCTGCGCCGCATCGAGGCGCAATACGGCAAGGCGCAGCGCATCTGGGTGATGGATCGCGGCATTCCGACCGAGGAGGCGCTTGCCGAGATGCGCCAGGCCGATCCGCCCGTCTGGTATCTCGTCGGCACGCCCAAGGGCCGGCTGTCCAAACTGGAGAAGGCGCTGCTCGGCCGGCCTTGGCAGGCCGTGCGCCAGGGTGTCGACGTCAAGCTGCTCCCGCAGGAGCAGGAGTTGTTACGTTTTGGCGCAGAGCCACGCGCGCATACACAAGGAACGTGCCATGCGACGGCGCAAGCTCAAGTGGCTATGGGCGCGTTTCAAGCAAATCTCCGCGATGGAGCTGACACGCGAGGAACTGCTCATGAAGCTCGTCGCCGCGCGCGCCAAAGCCAGAGCGGCATGGCGGTTGATCGACGTCAAAGTGGCGCCCAACGCCGCCACCTTCGACTTTGCGCTCAATCGCATCAAGCTGCGCGAGGCGCGCCGGCGCGAAGGCCGCTATC
>JBARIB010000080.1:0-17410 GCA_049799535.1 Allostellaceae bacterium
TTACGCGGCAAAGCAGCAGAGAACCTTTGGACGCTCCAGTGTTGGAATTGTTCATTGGTCCGTAGCCGGTGCGAGTTAAGAGGAACCCCCCGCTTGTCATCGGTTAAGCCTACACGAGTAAGATCCGTCAGAGGCGCCAGACGGCGTGTAAGCCGGGTTCTGTCCCGCCAATTCGGAGCAATCCGAGGCGGGGATGGCCATTCCTCTGGGACGCTCGTCGCCGAGCGCCTCGTGCGACCGACCCGAGCGGCGGCGCGAAGGCTCGCCCGGCATTCCGGATCACTCCGGGTTGCCTGCCGCTCCTACTTGGTCTTGCTCCCGGTGGGGTTTTCCCTGCCGCCGCCGTCGCCGGCGGCGCGGTGCGCTCTTACCGCACCGTTTCACCCTTGCCGGCTGCCCGCAATGGCGGAACAGGCCGGCGGTGTACTTTCTGTGGCACTTTCCCTGGGGTCGCCCCCGCCGGGTGTTGCCCGGCACCGTGCCTCCGTGGAGCCCGGACTTTCCTCTCCCCGCCCAAAGAGAAGAGCGGCCATCCGGCCGTCTGACACATCCCGATTTGGGAAGCCGCGACCGGCTTGTCAAAGCCTGGGGGTCCGTTCACCCCTTTGCTTCGGGAGACAATCTTTATTGCGGAGATGACGATCGTAAGATCGCCGCTTTTGTGCTGCATAGTTCGGCCATGGGTGCCGATCACGACAGGTGCCCGTATGTCTACAATCAAGAAGAGAAATTTTGCTGCAGATTTGCTGCAGATGCAGCAAAGGCTATTTTCTCATACAATTTTTAATTGCCGTTAATGGCTCTAGCCAAGGGCTATCGGGTCGATGAGCCTGGTCGCCTGTCGGAGCCACCTTATTATAATCGCGTGGCGCAGATTTCAGAGAAAAGGAAACGTCATGTCGGTCATACTCGGAACGGACGGCTTCCGGTATCAGGTCGTCGATGATTGGGCCAAATTGCCGGACGGGTGGGCATTCAACGCCGATGTCGCAGCGGTCGGAGTTGACCGCAACGACAATGTCTATGCGTTCAACCGCGGCGAGCACCCGATGATTGTCTTCGACCGCCACGGAAGCTTTCTGCGGTCATGGGGCGAGGGTATCTTCAAGCGGGCACACGGCGTCCATATGGCGCCTGACGACACGATATTTCTAACCGACGACGGCGACCACACGGTTCGCAAATGCACCCTCGACGGCAAGGTATTGTTGACTTTCGGCATTCCGGGCAAACCGGCTCCGTACATGAGCGGCGAACCCTTCCACCGTTGCACTCACACGGCATTGTCGCCCAAGCAAGAGATCTACATCTCCGACGGCTATGGCAATGCGCGGATCCACAAATACTCGCCAGACGGCAAACGGCTGATGTCCTGGGGCGAGCCCGGCACCGATCCTGGCCAGTTCAACATCCCGCACAACATCTGCTGCGACCCAGACGGCTGGGTCTATGTCGCCGATCGCGAAAACCACCGCGTGCAGGTGCTCGACGGCAACGGCAGATATGAGACGCAATGGAACAACATGCACCGCCCTTCCGGCCTCTACATGGAGGGCGGCCGCAATCCGCGCTTTTACATCGGCGAAATCGGCGGCGGGATGGGAGTCAATTACGACATGCCCAATATCGGCCCACGCGTCAGCATCTACACTGCAAAAGGCGAACTGCTGGCGCGCCTCGGCAACCGCCCTGCTGGGCTCGAACCAGGCCAGTTCATCTCGCCGCACGGCCTCGCGGTCGATTCGCGCGGCGACATCTATGTCGGCGAGGTCTCTTTCACCAATTGGGGCAACCGTTACAAAGGCCAGCCTTTCCCGCCCGGGTTGCGCAGTCTGCAGAAGCTCGTCAAGCTCAGCTGATGCTGCGACTGGTCCGCCGCAGTATCAGGTGACATCCGCCTACACCTTGGAGGTCGTAGTTGGCGTCATACCAATAGGCCTGCCACTCAGCATAGGTGATCGGCGGCAATCGCGCCGGGTTCGCAGGACCGACACAGCTGGGTAGGCATGCGATCATCCTGGTCGAAGCGCGGGCCCAGGAAGAACGGATCCGCGCACCGAGCGCGGCCGACCAGCGGCCGCCCTCGGTGCGGGGCCGATTTGAAGGGCCATTGCTTCCGCGCGCGCAGCATCAAAGGATGGAACAAGGGGCGAGGATGATGCCGAAGGAAACGCCGTGTCGTCTCGAAGAGGCGACGATCGAGGAAATGCACGCCGCAATCAAAGGCGGGGAGATAACCTGCGTTGAGTTGTGGTGCGATATATCGATCGCGTGCGGGCCTTCAACGGCGCGTGCAGTCTGCTCGTGACCGAAGAGGGCAGCTCAGTGCCGCATGTGAAGGGTGCAATTCGCGCCAGAGCACCTGTGCGCTTCCCGACCGAGACGGTCAAGGCGTCCTCGATCTTGACCGATCTCGACAAGTACAAGGGGCCCCCACTGGAATTCGGCCGGATGGAGCCGACCGCCTCCGATCCTTCGGTGCAGCAGCAATACGGTATGGTCACTGGGCTGCCCAATGCCGGGCAGCTGAATGCGCTCGCTACCCTCAACATCAGGGGCGAGCGGTCGGTGGCCTGCCGCGGCGAGTTCGACCGGCATCCCTCCGAGGGGCCACTGCCCCCGGCGCGCCGCCGATCTGCGAGTATTTCAGCCGATTGCCCGACGGGCTCGAATGCGCGGCCGAACTCGACGCCGCCTATGGGCGCAATCCCGATCTCGAAAAGATGCCGATGTACGGCGTCGTGTTCTCGTTCAAAGACCCGTTCGACACCAAGGACATGCGCACCACCGCCGGCGGCGATGCGGCCTACGACATCGATTTCCCGGCGCGTGACCATGTGCTCGTCGAGCAGTTGCGTAACAAAGGCGCGATCATTTTCGCCAAGGCCGTCTGCACCGAATACAACGGGCCGCTGCCGGCTTCAAGAATTGGGAAGAGGTCGCCGATCCGCGCAATCCGCTGGGCAGACGCCAAGGCGTTGACGAGCGCATTAATGTTCAGCGAACTCCTGCGCCGCGTCGATATGATGGTGATGCTGAAGAACCGCGTCGACGCGCTAGTCCGGCTGCACACGCCGTTGCCGCCGGCCAAGATCGGCGGAGCCCACGACACCCTCGGCGGTCGCAACAACCTGGGCCCGGAATCGTTCTACGGCCCGAATGCCGGCCTGACCGAGGTGCTGATCCCGGCGGGTTATGTAACGACCGTCTACGACCCGGTCTTCGCCCTCAGCCCGGACGGCACCCGCTACGTCTCGGTCTCCTTCGACATCCCAACCACGCTGCCACCGCCCGGCCTGCCCTTCTCGTCTTCCGCGCCGAAGCCGCCTCAAAGCGCCGCATCCCGCCGCCGGCCTTTGGCGCGTTACCGGGCGATCCGCGCGAAGCGCATAAACGCGTTGAACACAGCATCGAGCCGCTGAGCCGCATATCTGCATTGGTCGCGTCCTCTATGCCGCGGCTTGGGCGTCGTTTAGGGCTGGCGTATCGGAACGGATGCCATCATCGGCGGGGCACCGCTGGCGCGTCGGGAGCCTACAGGTAACCTTCGTCCCCTGCCCCGTAGCGGAGTCGATATGGACGGTCCCCCCGTGCAGCTCGATCAAGCTCCTGACCAGCGACAAGCCCAGCCCTGCACCCGATTGCCGCCTGCCACGCTCAAACTTCTCAAAGACTCGAACCTGATCGGACAATGGAATACCGATCCCGGTATCGGCAACGCTCAGCAACAGTTCACCTGCTTCGCGCTCTGCCGTAATGCTTATTGAACCGCCGGGTGGCGTAAACTTGATCGCATTGGAGACAAGGTCGAACAGAGCTTGCTTCAACCGCCGTTCGTCGCCCGCAATCGCGCCGATATTCGCCGGGCAATTCAGCGCAAGCCGGAGGCTTTGGCTCTTTGCGCGTTCGCGTGTCAGGCTCGCCACCGCCTCTAGCATTTCGAAAACCTCCACCCTGGCGGTCTCCAGCACCAGGTAGCCGGCTTCGATGGTGGCCAGGTCTATGATGTCGTTGATCATTCTCAGCAAGTGCTGCGAGCTCTGAAGAATTCCCCGGCTGTATTCGAGCTGGCGCGGGTTGAGGTCGCCAAAATATCGGTTGGCAAGAATACCGGCGAAGCCGACGACAGCATTCAGCGGAGTGCGCAACTCGTGTGAGACGTTGGCGATGAACTCGCTCTTCAGACGCGCCGCGGTTTCGAGCGCCTCATTCCGCTCGCGCAAAGCCCGCTCGTACCTTGCGGTATCAGTCACGTCCAGGTAGGTAACCAGCACATCGCCATCCGGGAGAGGCACGGTACCCTCCTGCAGCATCGAACCATCGCTCCGGTAAACTGGTCCGCTCGCCGGTGCGTGAGCAGTCACCTTGGCGATGATCCGACCCTTAATCGCTTCCCTATCGCCGACTTCATCAAGAAGAGTGCGGGTCTTTTCGAGGATCTCGCTCAGATGCGGTTCCCCGGCGACGTCGCCGTCCGACAAGCCCCAAATCTTCAAATAAGCCGGATTGTGAAGCTTCAACCGGCCGTCGCCACCATAAACAGCAATGCCTTCAAAGAGATGATCCAGAGTGGCGCGCCGCACTTGTGCCAATGTGTTGCACGAACGCTCGAGCGCGAGGCGGTCGGTGACGTCCTCGTAGACAAAAGTGAGCCCGCCGAATGGATGCGGTGAAATCGATACCAGCAGCGTGCGACCATCCGGTAGATGCATGAGTTCTTGCTGCGGTTCGATGATCGTCGTGAACATCCGCAGCTGCTCGCGTTTGAATGCCCGGAAATCCGCCGCCTCGGGGAGGCAACGCGCTCCGCGCAGCCGCTCAAGGACCTCCTCAAAAGCGGGTTGGGCGGCGAGCCAGTCTTCGGGGAGAGACCACGTCTGCGTAAAGGCCGTGTTGCAAAACTTGAGCCGCCTGTCGGCGCCGTAGATCGCAACCGAGGCGCGGATGCCCTCGAGCACCTCGGCGTGCGCATTGATATGGCGCCACAGTTCGGTTTCGGCCGTTTCAAGCTCCGTGCGATCGATCGCAAACCCTATCGATCCGCCGGTTCGAGCCGCGGCGGCGCCGAATTCGAGCAGCCGGCGGCAACCACCGATGACAACATGACGCCGTTCGCCCGGCCGCATGTCTGGGGCCAACTCCCGGGATTCTGCGAAGGCCAATTCGGGTGTGGTGTCCACGGCGCTCGCATAAGCCCGGTTGCAATCCGTCAGCGAGCCGCCGGGGTTCCGACGCCACACCGGCATAGGAATGGCATCAAGCAATTCACGCAAGCCCTCGGCTTCCCCGCTCGCTTGCCCGGCGGCCGCCCCTGCCGCGAGTGCTTTGTAAAGCTGCGCGCGGGTCCGCACCAGTAGCGCACCCGAAACAACCGCCAGGGCCAGACACAGCTCTCCCGTGAAGTCTATCACTATCGTACGCCTTTTACCATCCACTGTGCTCCGAAGATCGATATCTCCCTTCGGATTAGCCGATAGTAGGGCGCTATTTACCGACAAACAAGAGTGTTGATATAAATATATATAGTTAAGGTTGTACAGAGGTTAGTAGCGGTAGTGCTCCGGCTTGAAGGGCCCGTTGCGGCTCACGCCGAGATATGCCGCTTGCGCCCCGCTAAGTGCCGTCAGTTTGGCACTAAGCTTGTCCAGATGCAGCGCCGCGACCTTTTCGTCGAGGTGTTTAGGCAATACGTAGACCTTATTTTCGTACTTCCCGTGATTGGTCCACAGTTCGATCTGAGCGAGCACCTGGTTGGTAAACGAGGCGCTCATGACAAAACTCGGGTGACCGGTTGCGCAACCCAGATTGACCAGTCGGCCCTTGGCCAGCACGATCAGGCGCTTGCCGTCCGGGAACACAACTTCGTCGACCTGTGGCTTGACTTCTTCCCAGAGATAATTGCGCAAACCGTCGATCTGGATTTCGCTGTCAAAATGGCCAATGTTGCAGACGATTGCGCGGTCCTTCATTTGGCGCATGTGGTCGATCGTGATGACATCAATGTTGCCGGTCGCCGTGACGAAGATGTCGCCGTGGGGTGCAACCTCGTCCATTGTCGCCACCTGGTAACCCTCCATCGCGGCCTGTAATGCGCAGATCGGGTCAATTTCCGTGACCACGACGCGGGCGCCCTGACTTCGTAAGCTGGCGGCAGAGCCCTTTCCGACATTGCCGAAGCCGCAGACCACCGCGAGCTTGCCGGCGACCATCACATCGGTGGCACGCTTGATGCCGTCGACGAGGCTTTCGCGGCAACCATACAAATTGTCGAATTTCGACTTTGTGACGCTGTCGTTGACGTTGATCGCTGGCGCCTTCAGCGAGCCGTCCCGGACCATATCGTAGAGCCGGTTCACACCGGTCGTCGTCTCCTCCGAAATGCCGCGGATGTTTCTAAGCAGATCAGGATGGTTGTCGTGCAGGACCTTGGTCGCGTCGCCGCCGTCATCGAGCACCATGTTCGGCGTCCAGCCATCGGGTCCGCGCAAGGTCTGCTCGATGCACCACTCGTATTCCTCCTCGGTCTCGCCCTTCCACGCGAAGACCGGAATACCGCGAGCGGCCATTGCCGCTGCGGCATGATCCTGAGTCGAGAAGATATTGCACGAGCTCCAGCGCACAGTTGCGCCGAGTTCGATTAGCGTCTCGATCAGCACCGCCGTTTGAATCGTCATGTGGAGGCATCCGACGATGCGGGCACCGGTAAGCGGTTTCGCGGCACTGAATTCATCCCGAACGGCCATCAACCCAGGCATTTCGGTCTCGGCGATGGCAATCTCACGTCGCCCCCAATCTGCAAGTGAGATATCGGCAACCTTGTAATCGGTAAAGGCAGGCATCCGTGCTCTCCTTAGCGGGCCGATAGAAAGATATACACATATCTTTATATGGTAGCTCCGACGCGTTCAACTGCAGAAGAGGCCGCATTGTGCCTTTGCGTTTCCACACAACTCAACATTGCTTGGAAAATCGCCCGTAGCTGCACCTGCAGCAAATCAGCAGCAAAGTCTCTCCCTAAGGTTGAATCATCCTCCGCAGCTGTGGCAACTCTCTATCTCAATCGCGACAAATCTTGTCGTCCGCCGCCCGCAGCGGAACTGCAACATAGGACACGATCGTGGCGACAATGCCGTGCATCGGCGGGAACGCCGCGACTAATCCAGTCGAATTTGGCGACTTCCGCGCCCGCTCCACGCTCAGTTCGGCCAACCCACGGTGTTGAAGTCGTCGAGCAGGGCAGCAATGCGTCCGGTATCCGACTGATCCATGATTGCCCGCGCACGACGCGTCGCGGCAACCATGTCAAGGTTGCGGATGCGCTGCTTGACGCGCGGGATATTGCGCGGGGCCATCGACAAGTTGCGCAAACCAAGTCCGAGCAGCAGGGCGGAAAAGCGCGGGTCCCCGGCCATCTCGCCACATATGCTGATCGGCACTGTGCGGCGCAGCGCCGCCTCCACCGTGAACTGGATCAGCCTCAATACCGCCGGATGCAGCGGATTATAGAGGTGAGCGACCTGCTCATCGCTGCGATCGATTGCTAGGGTGTATTGAATCAGGTCGTTCGTGCCGATCGCGAAAAAATCGGCTTCCGCTGCCAGCGAGTCGGCGGCGAGTGCCGCTCCGGGCACCTCGATCATCGCCCCGAGGGGCGGCAGCGCTTTGGGAAGCGGCACGCCGCGTCTTCGCAGCCGGCGCGCCACCTTCTCCAGCGCCTCCCGCACTTGGCGGATCTCGCCTGCCGTCGAGATCATCGGCAGCAGGATGCGCAACGGCCCCTCGGTTGCGGCGCGCAGCATGGCCGCGAGTTGTGGGTCCAGCAGCCGCCGGTTCTGTAAAGACAGCCTAATGGCGCGCAAGCCGAGCGCGGGGTTCGCCGGCTCCGTACCGTGACCGCTCAGGGAACGGGCGATTTTTTCGCCCCCGAGGTCAAAGGTCCGAACGGTGACGGGCTTCCCGTCCATGCCTCGAACCAGCGCGGAAAAGACCGCGTATTGCTCGTCCTCGCCCGGGAGATCGTCGCGGTTCATGTAGAGGAATTCCGAGCGGACGAGGCCAAGACCCATCGCCCCGTTTGCCACCGCCTGTTGGAGCTCGAGCGGCAGCTCGAGATTGGCCTCAAGAGCGATCTCTACGCCGTCGCGCGTCACAGCGGGAAGCTTACGAAGGCGCGCAAGGCTGTGACGCTCGCGTGCCAAGGCATCGCGCCGAGTTTCGTATTCGCGAACCGTCTCCGCGGTCGGATCGATGATAACGCAGCCATCGCTCCCGTCGATTACCACCGTGTCGCCCACCTCGGCGCGGTCGAGCAGGCCCTGCACGGCGAGAACCGCCGGCAGCCCCAGAGCGCGCGCAACGATCGCGGTATGGCCTTCGGGGCCGCCACAGGAGGCTGCGAATCCCGCAATTCGCACCGGATCTAGGAGCGCGGTATCCGCTGGGGTCAGCTCATCGGCGAGAACTACCGCGCCATCCGGTACGGCGGAATAGGCGACATAGGGCTTCTTGATCAAATTGCGAATGAGCCGGGTGCCGACAACCCGGATGTCCTCGATCCGTCCCGCTAGGTATGGATCGCGCATTGCCGCGAAAATCTCGGCGATCTCATCGATCTCGATCTGAACCGCTCGCTCGGCGTTGATGCGGGCCCTCGCAATGCGCTCGTCCACGCCGCGCACGAGGCGGGAGTTCGAAAGCATCGATAGATGCGCGTCCAGAAGGTAGCCGACTTCCTCGGCGGCGGAGCCCGGAAGTCCTGCAGCTTTCGTCTTTAGCTTACGCAGTTGCTTCAAAGAAACTGCAATCGCCTCGGCAAAGCGACCCTGTTCGGCTTCAACTTCGGTGTCGGGGATGTGGCTCTCCGCCACCGGGAGATCGCCGTCCTCCACGATGTGCGCCGGGCCGATCGCAATGCCGGAAGAAACGCCTAGACCGGCAAGCCGTCGCTCGTTGCCTCGGCCCTCTCGAGCGCTTTCGGCCTCAATCCTCATCAAACTTGCATTCGACCAGCCGGGCGAGGGCGGCCACCGCCGCCTCCGCTTGCGGTCCGGTGGCGGCTAGCCGGATGACCGCACCCGGTGCAGCCGCCAGCATCATGAGTCCCATGATCGACCGACCGGAAACCTCGGTGCCATTCTTGCGAACCCAAATCTCAGCGTCGAATTGTCCTGCAGTCTTGACAAACCGGGCGGCAGCGCGCGCGTGAAGCCCACGCTGATTGCAGATTGTGGCGACCCGCCATGCCATCCCCGACGGCGACGCCTGGCGGGTTGGTGGCATTTCACCTGCGAGCGGATCGCTCATCGCCGCGCGTCCGTCAGCAGCTGCGAAGCAACATTGATGTACTTCCGGCCGGCCTCCTGGGCTCCGAGCACAGTGCGCTCCAGGCTCTCATTCTGGCGCAGGCTCGCAAGCTTGATCAGCATCGGTAGGTTGACCCCTGCGATGACTTCTATTTTGGCTCGGTCCATGACCGAGATCGCAAGATTGGACGGGGTGCCGCCAAACATGTCGGTTAGCAGGACGGCACCGTCGCCAGTGTCGACTGCGGCGATAGAACGCAGGATGTCCTGTCGGCGCTCTTCCATGTCGTCATCGGCGCCTATGCATACGAAGGCAATTTGCGCCTGCGGTCCGACGACGTGCTCGAGAGCGGCAACGAATTCCGCTGCGAGCCGACCGTGGGTCACCAAAACCATACCGATCATTGCATTCCTCTGCTGGAACGACCCAGCGCCATCTAGCGCGCGAGAGAAGGCGCGTCGGCCGTAACCGGCCCGCAAAAAGCCATTCGTGAGAGATCGCGATGCGATAAATCCACCCGGAGTCCCGCCTCACGCAACTGTGCGGCCAGCCGCGCGGCGACATACACCGAGCGATGTCGCCCGCCAGTGCAGCCAACACCGATTGTCAGGTAGGTTTTGCCTTCCACCTCGTAGCGCGGCAGAAGCGGGTGAAACCAACGCCAAAGCCCATCGAAGAAGGTCGCGAAATCCGGATCGCGTTCAATATGCGCTCCCACCACAGGGTCGAGGCCAGTCAACGGCCGCAGGTCGGGGACATAATACGGGTTAGCGAGAAAGCGCACGTCGACGATGAGATCGGCATCTCGCGGTATACCGTAACGATATGAAAAAGAGGTCACGAAAACCCGAAGACCCATGGCATCCAGGGCAAAATGGCCGGTCATCAGGCGTTTCAGTTCAACAGCCGTCAAATTGGACGTGTCGATCACGAGGTTAGCGCGGTCGCGCAGAGGAAAAACTATGCGGCGTTCAAGGCGGATACCGTCCATTATGGGCCGGTCGCCGGCGAGGGGGTGGGGCCGACGCGTCTCCGTATAGCGCCGCTGAAGGCGCTCGTCATCACAGTCGATAAACAATACCCGAAGGTCGCGAGCGCTGCGGGCGACGACCTCGTCGAGTGTTTCGAGCACACTCTCAATTTCGAAACCGCGCGTCCGCAGATCGGCGCCTACCGCGATCGCCTGCGCGTCAGCAGCAACGTTCTCGATCAGAGCCGGTATAAGCGAGAGGGGCAGGTTGTCAAACGCCTCGTAACCGATATCCTCGAGCACCCTCAGCGCGGTCGAGCGCCCTGCCCCTGACATGCCGGTTACCAGGATTACGCGGGCCCGCTCGCTCTTAGCCGCGCCCGATTGCCCGCGACCACCTCCGGTCATCATGTGCGCAGTATAGCGGGCAATGGCTCGGTTGAAAACGCGCGCAACGCGAGGCGTATTTTCGCCGCAGCCGAGGCTTCGAAGGCGGCCAAAGCAATACGCGGCACGGGCAATGCGAAGAACTCCACAAAGCTGCCGGCGGGCAGCCGCTCGACCGTACCCGGTGGCACAAGATCCACGCACAGGCGCAGAGGCGCTTCTGCGAGAGCATCGACGCGAAGAATGCCTATGCCACGCACCTCTAGAAGCCCTGCGATCGTGGCGGGAGACCTCGCTAAAACGCCATTTGCTTCACGCCGCAGTTCGGCCTGGTCGTCAGCTATGAGCCACGCCCCGCCATCGATGAGGCGCAATGCGAGATCCGATTTCCCCGACCCCGAAGGGCCTCGCAGCAGCACCGCGCTGCCACCGATCGCGATCGCCGTCGCGTGGACGAGCATGCTCTTCTTCAAGGGGCCGCCGGCAGTCTAACACAAAAACGCGCGCCGATCGTCACACCAGCCAAGTCCTTGCGGTTCTCCGCCCAGATCATGCCGCGGTGCGCATCGACAATCTGCTTAGAGATGGAGAGGCCGAGCCCGGAATGAGTTCCAAACTGCTCGCCGAGCGGACGCTCAGTATAAAACCGATCGAAAATCGCGGTCAGCTTCTCGTCGGGAATACCAGGCCCTTCGTCCTCAACGGCCACGAGAACCGCCCGGCCCTCGTGGCGGGCTGTCAGCCGGATCTGACCGCCCGGCGGACTGAAAGACACCGCATTACCAATAATGTTGAGGAAGACTTGGGACAGCCTGGTTTCAATCCCGGGCACGATCAGCTCACGATCTTCGTCGGCCAGCGTGAGCAAAACCCGCGGCGAACTGCTCGTTCTCGTCGCCTCGTGGATATCAACGAGCGCCGTCAGCATTGCCGCGATGTCGACCGGCTCCAAGTCGAGCCGTCCGAGCTCCGCGTCGAGGCGCGATGCGTCGGAGATGTCGGTAATCAGCCGATCGAGCCTTTGGACATCGTTGAGAATGATCGCCATCAGCCGGCGCTGATTAGCCGGGTCCTCAATTCGGGTCGCCGTCTCGACGGCGCTGCGCAACGAGCTCAGTGGGTTCTTGATCTCGTGTGCGACATCGGCGGCAAAACTCTCGATGGCACTCATCCGCTGCCAGAGGGCATCCGTCATCTCGCGCAGAGACCGAGAGAGATCGCCGATTTCGTCGCCGCGCCTGGAAAAATCGGGGATCTCGACACGCGCCCGCCGGCCGCGGGCGCGCTCCGCGGTTGCGGCGAGCCGGCGGATGGGCCGCGCGATGGTTCCCGCAAGATAGAAGGAGAGCAGCACGGTAACCAGCAGCGCAACCCCGAAGATCTTCAGCAGCTCGAGGCGCACGGTTCGCAGCTCCTCCTCGATCTCCCCGCTGCCTGTCGAGAGCATGACGACGCCGAGCACCTGCTTGAAGCGCTGGATCGGGATCGCGACGCTGAACACGAGACCGCCGGTTGCCGGATCGGTCCTGATTGCCGAACCGGTCTCGCCGCGCAGCGCGCGTACGACCTCCGCATAATCCTCGGCGCGGGGCAAAACACTCTCCCGATAGATCGGATAGCTAGTATGGCGCGGCAGAATATGGGCGATCGAATCGTAGATCCGATCGGCAAGCCGCAGGATCGCGCTTTGCCGGTGCGGCTCTGGCAGTTCGAGGACCTGAACAGTATCGCCGGCTCCGCGCAAAACTCGGCTATCGGCGATGATGTTACCCTTGACATCGAACAGCCGCGCCCGGGCCCGAGTAGGCTCGACGAGGCGGCGCATCATCTGGCGAGCAAGATCTGGAAGCAGGATCTCTCCCTCGTCGACCGAGTCGAGGACGGCGCCCTCGCCGAGGGCAGCCGCGAAAACTTCGCCCTGGGTTTTTAGCGACTCGATTTGCTGCCCGATCAAGCTCGCCTGATATTTGCCCAGATAAGTGAAACCGCCGCCGAGCAGGGCGAGAGCGAGCACATTGACCGCAAGAATGCGTAGCGTAAGCGGGGAGACCGGCCAACGCGTTCGGCCGGTTTGCCGGCGAAGCCCAACACGCTGGCCGTGATTTGACGAAACTCTCGCGGAGGTCCGCGAAGCAGCGGCGGGTTGCTCCGCCGTTGGCGACGGGGGCGAAGCAGGCGCGGCGGCAGGCTCAACGGTCGCGGTATCGATAGCCGACGCCATAGAGCGTTTCTATCTGCACGAATTCAGTATCGACGGCCTTAAACTTCTTTCGCAGCCGCTTGATGTGGCTGTCGATCGTCCGATCGTCGACGTAAATGTGTTCGCCGTAGGCGGCGTCCATAAGCTGGTCGCGGTTTTTGACGTGGCCCGGTCGATGCGCGAGCGATTTGAGGATCAGGAACTCGGTGACCGTCAACTCGACCGGTTCGCCCTTCCACGTACACAGGTGGCGCGCCGGGTCGAGAATGAGCTGACCGCGCACGATCACCGGCTCGCCCTGCGCATCGTCGCGCTCCCGAGCGAGCTCACCGCGCCGAATCAAGGCGCGGATGCGCTCGATCAAAAGCCGCTGCGAAAATGGTTTTTTGATGTAGTCGTCGGCACCCATGCGCAAGCCGAGCAATTCGTCGACTTCATCGTCCTTCGAGGTCAGAAAGATCACTGGAATATGGCTCTGCCGCCGCAATTGTCCGAGAAGTTCCATGCCATCCATACGCGGCATCTTGATGTCGAGCACCGCTATGTCGACGGGCTGCGCGCTCAACCCCTTCAGCGCCTCGGCGCCGTCGCTATAGCAGCGCACTGCGAAGCCTTCCGCCTCGAGCGCCATCGACACGGAGGTCAAAATGTTCCGGTCGTCGTCGACGAGAGCAATAGTATTTGGCACTTGCGTCCCCCTCATTCCCGATGCGCGGCTAGACGGCAGCCCATTCCCTGTCAACTGTTAAGATATGACTCATATCACTAAAGGCAAACCCAGCATGCCTATTTTGGGCAAGCGGAGCACTCTTCATCCCTTGTAGTAATCGGCGGCAACACACCCAACGATAAGACGCGGCTTTCTCGCTGCTTGGCGGCTCTTGACGCAGTCTCGCCATTACGGCTCACTTTGGAGATGAGCGGTACAGATTCCAATGACGACCCGGCTTTGGTTGCCAAGCGTCTGCTGCGCGGATCGGACCGTGCTGCGCTGGCCACGAGCCTGCGCGGCGCGCCGTACGCCTCGCTCGTGCTGCTCGTAACCGATCTCGATGCAAGCCCGTTATTGCTCCTCTCCGATCTGGCGCAACACAGCCGGAATATCGCCTTCGATCCGCGGGTCTCGCTGCTAATCGACGGCACAGCCGGGCATGCTGACCCGCTCACCGGGCCGAGGCTTACTCTAATAGGCAGAGCCGAGGCCATCGACGATCCGCGCCGGCTCGCCCGGTTCACCGCTCACCATCCGGCAAGCGCTCGCTACGCCGACTTTGCCGATTTCCGCCTCTATCGGGTGGCAGTCGAACGCGGACACCTCGTGGCCGGTTTCGGCCGGATCCATTGGATCGACGCCCGTGACCTGATCTTCGACGCCGACACTGGCGCGCTTGCCGCCGCCGAGCCGGATATTCTGAGGCACATGAACGATGACCACCCCGACGCGATCCTAATCTATGCGCGGCGTCTACTCGGGCGCGTGGGCAGCGGCTGGCAGATGGTTGGCATTGATCCGGAGGGGATCAACCTGCGGCGCGGCGGCGAGATTGCCCGGCTCGGTTTTGGTGGACCGGTTCTTACCCCGGCCGCGGCGCGCAGCGCCCTGGTCGAACTTGCTGAAAAGGCCAGGAACTAACCTCCCGTTGAGGGAATTTTGACATCGTCACCCGTGTGTGGTACGGCGCCAACAAGGGCGGGCGTAAGACCTGGTCAACAGGCCCAGTCCCAGCGGCAGGAAAGCGCATATGGAGAGGGCGATCCGATGACCGGAGTGAAGAGCCGTTTTGGGCTTGACCAGCATGGTCTGCACCACATCGGGACCGTGCACTGGAACCAATCGGCGCCGGTGCTTTATGAGCATGCCGTGCGCCGAGGCGAGGGCGAACTCGCCTTGGGCGGCAGCTTCTCGGTCTCGACCGGCCTCTACACCGGGCGCACACCCAAGGACAAATATATCGTCGAGGAGCCCGGCACCACAGACACCGTGTGGTGGGGCAAGATAAATCAGCCGGTCTCTCCTGAGCAGTTCGCCAGCTTGCACGAGCGCATGCTCGCCTATTTCCAGGGCCGAGAACTCTTTGTCCAAGATCTCTACGCGGGCGCCGACCCGAAATACCGGCTGCCGGTGCGGGTAGTCACCGACGGCGCTTGGCACAGCCTTTTCTCGCGCAATATGTTCATTCGCCCACCGGCCGATGAGCTCCCCGGCTTCGAGCCCGCTTTCACGATCCTGCACGCGCCGAAGTTCTTCGCCGTCCGCGAGCGCGACAGGATCAACTCCGAAACGTTCATCTTCGTCAATTTCGCCGAGCGACTGGTGCTGATCGGGGGCACCGCCTATGCCGGCGAGATCAAGAAATCGGTGTTCGGCTACCTCAACTTCGTGTTGCCTGCGCGCGGCGTGCTGCCGATGCACGCCTCAGCCAATGTCGGCCCAAAGGGCGATTGCGCGATCTTTTTTGGGCTCTCTGGCACCGGCAAGACGACCCTTTCGGCAGACAGCTCGCGCACCCTGATCGGCGACGACGAGCATGGCTGGAGCCCCGACGGCATCTTCAATTTCGAGGGCGGCTGCTACGCCAAGGTCATCAACCTGTCGCCGGTCAACGAGCCGGAGATCTATGCAACGATTACTCGCTTCGGAACCGTGATCGAGAATGTCGTGCTCGATCCGAAAACGCGGATTCCCGACGTCGACGATGCGAGCCTGACCGAAAACACACGGGCCTGCTATCCGATCGACTTTATTCCGAATGCCGATCCCAAGGGCCTGGCGCCGCACCCCAAGAACGTCGTGATGCTGACCTGCGACGCCTTCGGCGTCATGCCGCCGATCGCCAAGATGACCGCCGAGCAGGCGATGTACCATTTCCTGTCTGGGTACACGGCGCGGGTGGCCGGCACCGAGAAGGGGCTCGCCAACGAGCCCGAAGCAACCTTTTCGACCTGCTTCGGCGCGCCTTTCATGCCACGGCACCCCGCGGTCTATGCCAAGATGCTGGGCGCACTGATCCGCGAGCATGGCGCCCAGTGCTGGCTCGTCAATACCGGTTGGTCGGGCGGCACTTACGGGGCCGGGCGCCGGATGCCGATCAGCCATACCCGGGCCTTACTGCGCGCCGCGCTGGATGGCCGCCTCGCCGCGGTGCCGGTGCGTCCAGACCCGAATTTTGGGCTCTTCGTACCCGAAAGCTGCCCCGAGGTGCCGGCCGAGGTGCTCGACCCGCGCGGCACTTGGTCGGATAAGCGGGCCTACGACGAGACCGCGCGCGAGCTGACCCGGCGCTTCGAGGCAAATTTCCGCGAGTACGAGCCCCTCGTCGGCACCGAGATCAAAGAAGTCGCAATTCGCGCCGCCGCGTAGGCAACAGCCCAGCGAAGGCCGCCGCTGCGCTTCGACCTGAACCCAGCCGGCTAGGCGACGCCTGCTTCTTGCAGGCGCGCGCGGGCATCGAATTCCTCGGCGACCCGCGCGTCGTTCTCCAATAAGGCGCCGGCGTCTACCTTCGCGAATTCGATGGCGCCCATCGCCGCGAAGGCCTCCTGCACCTGCGGCCCCCACAGTCCGATATCTTTCACGGTCGGAACGATGCGGCTGAAGATGCGGCTGCGGAAGACCTTCATCGTCTCGGACTGATCAACGATTTGCAGGCACTCCTCGACCGGTAGGCCGAGCCGTTCCCAGACCTCGCGCTGATTGAACCGGTCGCGCATGTGCCAGCAGGCGGTGACGACGAAATCCTCGCGCTCGTTGCGCTCGGCGTCGGTCAGCTGCGGATAAAAATCGCGCAAGGCGAGACGGCCGAAAGCAACATGCCGGGCCTCGTCCTGCATGACATAGGCGTTAACCGCGGCGGCCAGCGGGTTCTGCGCCTGGTCACGGATGCGCTGAAATGCCGCCAATGCCAGGCCCTCGATCAGGATCTGCATGGTCAAATAAGTCATGTCCCAGCGGCTGTCGCTGAGGCCATCCTCGAGCAAGGCTTTAAGACCCGGGGTGATCGGATAGGCGAGTTCGAACTTTTCATGCAGCAAGCGCGAATAGGCCTCGACGTGACGCGCTTCGTCCATGACCTGGGTTGCGGCGTAGAATTTCGCATCGAGCTCGGGGACCGTTTGCACGATCTTCGCGGTCGCAATCAATGCGCCCTGCTCGCCATGCATAAACTGGGAAATCGTCGAGGCCTGCAGGTGGTGGCGAACCCGCCGGCGCTCCTCTTGGTTCATCCTGTTCCACAGATCTGTCCCGTATATATGCACGACGCGGTCGTCGAGCATCATCGGGTTCTCCGGGTCGAGATCGAGCGACCAGTCGATCCGCTCGGCGGCGTCCCATTGCTGCTTCTTGCCCTTGGCATAGAGCTGTAATAGCGCCTCGCGCGGCTCGTCGTACTCCCAGGTAAAGAAGGTCTCGGTGTTGCCGTTGAACTTCCACTCGGTCTGCTCGACCGGGAGCACGTAACGCCAGGTCGTCGACATCGCTTCCCTCCGGGCTCATCCGTCCACTGTTATATGGGAGTTTAATGGTCCCGATTGAGGATTTCGACGAGCCC
>JBARIB010000081.1:0-12186 GCA_049799535.1 Allostellaceae bacterium
CTATTATTTCACCCTGGCGGTCGTGCTGATCATGTTCGCCGGCGCCGCCAGCCTGGTGAACAGCCGCACCGGCCGCGCCATCATGGCGATCCGCGACCAACCGATCGCCGCGGCCGCTATGGGCATCAACACCGGGCTCTACAAGACCCTGACCTTTGGCGTCAGCGCGCTTTACACCGGGGTTGCCGGTGCCCTGGGGGCGCTCGCGGTGCAGTTCGTCGCCCCGGACAGCTTCAGCCTGTTCCTGTCGATCTATTTCCTCGTGGGTCTGATCCTCGGCGGCATAGGTTCGCTGCCGGGCTGCCTGTTCGGCGGCTTGTTCGTGCTTTACGTGCCGAACATCGCCGCGGAAGTGTCGCGGGGGTTGGCCGGCGCCATCTATGGCGTCATCATGCTGCTGGTAATTTTCGTGATGCCGTCGGGCGCCGCCGGGTTCACACGGGCTGCCCTTGCGTATCTGACACGATTGCGCAATCGCCGGCCGGCGTTCTCGAAGCCACGCACAGGAGGGAGTTCGCCATGAAGCATCTGACACGCCGTACCATCCTCGCCGCGCCGTCCGCGTTGGCCTTTGGCGGCTCGATCTTGGCAGCGCGGCCGGCGCGGGCCGCCAAGCAGTATGGTCCCGGCGTCACCGACACCGAGATCAAGATCGGCAATACCTGCTTCTACAGCGGACCGGCCTCATCCTATGGAACGATCGGCAGAGCGATGGCCGCCTATTACAAGATGGTCAACGACGAGGGCGGAGTGAACGGGCGCAAGATCAATTTCATCTCCTATGACGATGCCTATTCGCCGCCGAAGACCGTCGAGATGACGCGCAAGCTCGTCGAGCAGGACGGCGTCTTTCTCGATGCTGGCCCGCTCGGGACGCCAACCAACAGCGCGATCTGGCACTACATGAACGAGCACAAGGTGCCGCAGCTGTTCGTCAGTACCGGCGCCACCAAATGGGACGATCCGAAGGGTCATCCCTGGACTATCGGCTGGCAGCCGAACTACCAGAGCGAGGGCCGCATCTACGCGGCCTACATCCTGAAGTATAAGCCGGACGGCAAGATCGGCGTGCTCTATCAGGACGATGATTTCGGTAAGGACTATCTGAAGGGCGTCACCGATGGCTTGGGTGCCAAGGCAGGCTCGATGATCGCCGTCAGTGCGTCCTACGAGACCACGGATCCCACCGTCGACTCACAGGTCATCGGCATGAAGGCCGCGGGTTGCGACGTCTTCGTCAACACCGCGATCCCCAAATTTGCGGCCCAGTCGATCAAGAAGGCGGCCGAGATCGAATGGAAGCCGCTGCACATATTGAGCAGCATCGGCAATTCGGTCGCCGCCACCTTGAAGCCCGCCGGTTTAGAAATATCCAAGGACATCGTGTCCGACTTTTACTTGAAAGACCCGACCGACCCCGAGTGGCAAAACGACGCCGGCTACAAGTGGTGGGTCGGTTTCATGGACAAATATTATCCGACCGGCGACAAGACCGACGCCGGCAACGTCTATGGCCCCTCCAACGCGGCGACGATAGTGCAGGTGCTGAAGCAATGTGGCGACGAGTTGACCCGCGAAAACGTGATGAAGCAGGCCGCTGACCTGCATGATTTCCGGGTGCCGATGCTATTGCCCGGGATCACGATCAACACCAGCCCGACCGATTTCGCGCCGGTCAAGCAGGTCCAGATGGGGCGCTTCGACGGCGAACGCTGGCGGCTGTTCGGCTCGCTGCTGACCGGGGCGGTCGGCTGAGGAGCCGGCGCGAGCGCGCTCACTTCTCGCGCGCGAGGCGCGAGGCGCCTCGCGCGCGAGAACAACAGCTTTTTCGGGGAGGGTCGCCGAGAAGCGTTTGACGCGCCGTACCGTTCTTGTAGCCGCGCCGGTCGCGCTCGCCGTGGGGGTGCCGCGTATGGCCCGCGCGGCAAAGAATTACGACCCCGGCGTCACCGATACCGAGATCAAGATCGGCAATACCGGCCCCTACAGCGGCCCGGCTTCGTCCTACGGCACGATCCCCAAATCGATGGCCGCCTACTATCGGATGGTCAACGACCAGGGCGGGGTGAACGGGCGCAAGATCGAGTTCACCTCGTACGACGACGGCTACACGCCGCCAAAGACCGTTGAGATGACCCGCAAGCTGGTCGAGCAGGACCAGGTTCTCGCGATCGCCAGCCCGCTCGGCACCCCCACCAACAGCGCGACTTGGCACTACATGAACCAGAAGAAGGTGCCGCAGCTGTTCATCGCCAGCGGCGCCACCAAATGGGACGACCCGAAGGGCCATCCCTGGACGATCGGCTGGCAGCCGAACTATCAGAGCGAGGGCCGCATCTACGCGACCTTCATCATGGCTAACAAGCCCGACGGCAAGATCGGGGTGCTCTATCAGAATGACGACGCCGGCAAGGACTATCTGAAGGGCCTCACCGACGGCCTTGCGGCCAATGGAAAGACCTCGATGATCGTCGACGCGGCGCCGTACGAGCCTACCGATCCGACCATCGATTCGCAGATCGTCGGCATGAAAGCCAAGGGCTGCGATGTCCTGGTCACTGCCGCGATCCCGAAGATGGCCGCCCAGGCGATCAAGAAGGCGGCGGAGATCGAGTGGACGATGCTCCACGTCCTGACCAGCGTCGCCAATTCGGTCGGCGCCACGCTGAAGCCGGCTGGGCTCGACATCTCCAAAGGGGTCGTCTCCGACTTCTATCTCAAGGATCCGACCGACCCGCAGTGGAAGGACGATCCGGGCTTCAAGGCCTGGCTCGCCTTCATGGAGAAGTATTACCCGGACGGCGACAAGAGCGATTCCGGCAACCTCTACGGCCCCTCGATTGCCGCCACGACGGTACAAGTGCTGAAGCAGTGCGGCGACGAGCTGACCCGCGAAAACGTCATGAAGCAGGCGGCAAACCTGCACGACTTTACGGTGCCGCTGCTGCTGCCCGGGGTCAAGATCGACACGGGTCCGAGCGATTTCGCGCCGATCAAGCAGGTCCAGATGGCGCGCTTCGATGGCGAGCGCTGGAAGCTGTTCGGCCCTATCCTGACCGGCGCGGTCGGCTGAGCGCGGGCTGGCGGTCGCGCGCCGTGGCGTGACCGTCCGAGGCGCAAGAGAGGGCGACGCAGGCCACGGCTTCTGATAAAGTTGCCGGCATCGGGCGTAACCGCGCCGGCCGGGTCAGTCCGCGCGCCTCGTGCGTGCGGCGAAGATTAAAAGAGCAGGCTTTACCCAGGGAGGTCATCATGAAGCGTCTGACGCGTCGCACGATTCTCGCAGCCGCTCCGGTCGCGCTAGCCTTCGGCGGCCCGATCCTGGCGGTGCGGCCGGCCCGCGCCGCCAAAGAATACGGCCCCGGCGTTACCGACAGCGAGATCAAGATCGGCAACACCGGCCCCTACAGCGGCCCGCTGTCTAACGCCAGCCCCATTCCGATATCGATGGCTGCGTATTTCAAGATGATCAACGAGGAGGGCGGCATCAACGGCCGCAAGATCAACTTCATCTCGTACGACGACGCCTATTCGCCGCCGAAGACGGTCGAGATGACGCGCAAGCTGGTCGAGAGCGACCAGGTTCTCTTCACTGCGGGCCAGGTCGGGACCCCGACCAACAGCGCGGTCTGGCATTACATGAACCAGAAGAAGGTGCCGCAACTGTTCGTCAGCACCGGCGCGACCAAATGGGACGACCCGAAGGGTCATCCGTGGACCATGGGCTTCTTCGTCAGCTACCAGGCGGAGGGGCGCATCTACGCGGCCTACATCCTGAAGAACAAGCCCGATGCGAAGATCGGCGTGCTCTATCAGAACGACGATTTCGGCAAGGATTATCTGAAGGGCGTGGTCGACGGGCTCGGCCCCAAGGCGGCCTCGATGATCAAGATGCAGACGTCCTACGAGACCACCGACGCGACCGTCGACTCGCAAATCCTGGAGTTACATGCGGCCGGCTGCGACGTCCTCGTCACCGTCGCGATTCCCAAATTCGGCGCTCAGGCGATCAGAAAGGTGGGCGAAATCGACTGGAAGCCGCTGCATATCCTGAACGGCATCGCCTCGTCCGTCGGCGTGACGTTGAAGCCCGCCGGCTTTGAAAACGCCAAGGGCATCATTAGTGATAATTCCTTCAAGGACCCCACCGATCCCGAGTGGGAAAACGATGCGGGCTACAAATCGTGGGTTGCGTTCATGGACAAGTATTACCCGAGTGGCGACAAGACCGATCAGCAGAACGTCTACGGCCAGTCGATTGCGGCGACGACCGTCCAGATGCTGAAGCAATGCGACAACGACCTCACCCGCGAGAACGTGATGAAGCAGGCGGCAAATCTGCACGATCTCTCCTTGCCGATGCTGTTGCCCGGCATCATGGTCAATACCAGCCCGACCAATTTCGCGCCGATCAGGCAGGCCCAGATGAGGCGCTTCGACGGCGAGCGCTACGTTCCCTTCGGTCCGGTCCTGAGCGGCGCGGTCGGCTGAGGGATTACAGCGCAGCCGGCCGGCTCGGGATAACGCCGCTGCGGAATAAACTAGGCCATCTAGCGATAGCGGTTGTCGCCTGTTGCGTTTTATGGCTCGCTGGTCTGCTGTGGTTCGCGACCCCGCCAGCGTCCGACGCGATTTCAGGACCGACCGACGCGATTGTCGTGCTGACGGGCGGCAGCCTTCGCCTGCAGAGCGGCCTCGAACTCCTGCGCGAAGGCAAAGGCCGTCAGCTCTTCGTGTCTGGGGTCAATCAACGGGTCGATCTCGAGGACTTGCTGCGCTCTGCAGGGAACGCGCCAGATTGGGCGCTCTGCTGTATCGCCCTCGGTCATGAGGCGGATAATACGCTCGGCAATGCGCAAGAGACGGCGCGGTGGATGCACAGCCAAGGCTTCCGCAGCCTGCGCCTCGTCACCGCTTGGTACCATATGCCACGCAGTCTTCTCGAATTCGACCGGGCGATGCCCGACATGGACATTGTGGCTCACCCGGTCTTTCCCGACCAGGTCAAACAGGAGCGCTGGTGGGCCTGGCGGGGTACTGCAGCGCTGCTGACGAGCGAATACATCAAATACTTGGCAGCCTTGGCCCGGCCCGTCATCGAATGGGGGCGATCCCACGATGTCCCCAAATCGGAGGAGCCGGCGCATGCCGAGATGCGGCGATGAGCTGGGTAAGGGCGCTGGCCTTCAATTTCGCCTTCTTTGGTTGGACGGCGATCCTTGGCACACTCGCACTGCCGCTGCTACTCGCGCCGCGGTCCGTGGCGATGCGCTTCGGCCGCTTTTGGGCCTCGAGCGTGCTTGCCCTGCTGAAGGCAATCGTCGGCCTTGACCATGAGATCCGCGGGCTTAGCCGCATCCCGCGCGACGGCTGCATCATTGCGATGAAGCACCAATCTGCGTGGGACGCACTGATACTTCCCGTCGTCCTCGGCGATCCTGCCGTCGTGGTGAAGCGCGAACTGCTGCTCTTGCCCTTGTACGGCTGGTATGCGGCGCGGGCCGGCTCCATTGCGATCGACCGCAAAGCTGGGGCGAGCGCGCTTCGCCAAATGTTGGCGAAAGCCCGTCCAGTCGCCGCCTCTCATCGTCCGATCGTCATTTTCCCGGAAGGGACACGCGTGGCTCCCGGAGAACGCCGCCCCTATCAGCCGGGCGTTGCCGCGCTCTATCAGGCACTGCGATTGCCGCTGGTCCCGGCGGCGGTTAACTCCGGTCTCTATTGGGGACGACGCAGCTTTGTGAAACGCCCGGGACGGATCATCCTCGAATTTCTCGACCCAATCCCGCCCGGCCGGACCCGACCACGCGTAATGGCCGAACTCGAGCGACGCATCGAGACAGCGACCGCCGCGCTGCTGCGTGAGGGTCAGACAGCTCGACGCCAGCGTTCATCAGCACAAGCGCCGACCCGTCAGAAGGGAAGCGGGCGAGCTAATTCACGCGCGGCTGGGCGAACCAGTCCTCATCCCCGCTGCTGATGATCTGATCGAACGTGTAGGGGCACTCCACAGGAACGCGGCCGGACAATCCCGGGACATCGCGATCGAGCCGGCGAAAGAGCCGCAACGCCATCCGATAGCGGGCGGGTACATCGAGCTCCGGCTCGAAGCCGCGGGTAAGTTCCGGATTTGTTCGATGTGGACTTTCCGCTCGGCTAAGGGTGCGCTAAATTCGCTGAGATGATCGAGGCAAGGCTGCCAGCGTAGGAAGGAATTTTGACCATGGCGCTCGTCGGCTCGATCTCGCAGCAGATCTGGGACATGAAGTATCGCCTGAGATCCCCCTCGGGCGAGATTATTGACAAGACGATCGAGGAGACCTGGCGGCGGGTAGCGACGGCGTCGGCGGCCCCCGAGCGCGACCCTGCGCGATGGGCCGAGCGCTTCTGCGCGGCGATGACCGATTTCCAATTCCTACCGGCGGGGCGCGTCATAGCCGGCGCCGGCAGCAGCCGTTCCGTCACGCTGTTCAACTGTTTTGTGATGGGAACGATCCCGGACGACATGGGCGGGATCTTCGCGCATCTGCGCGAGGCGGCGCTGACGATGCAGCAGGGCGGCGGCATCGGCTACGACTTCTCGACCTTGCGACCGCACGGCGCACCGGTCAAAGGGGTGGGCGCCGACGCCTCGGGACCGCTCTCATTCATGGATGTGTGGGACGCAATGTGCCGCACGATCATGAGCGCCGGCTATCGCCGCGGCGCGATGATGGCGACCCTGCGGTGCGACCATCCCGACATCGAAGCCTTCATCGAAGCGAAGCGCGAGCCCGGCCGGCTGCGCATGTTCAACCTCTCGGTGCTGATCTCGGACGCCTTTATGCACGCAGTCGAGGAAAATGCACCTTGGGAACTCTCCTTCGGCGGCACGGTGTGGAAGGTGCTGCCGGCGCGCGAGCTGTGGGAGAAGATCATGCGCGCCACCTACGCCTATGCCGAGCCGGGCGTGATCTTCATCGACCGCATCAATCAACGGAGCAACCTCTATTATTGCGAACAAATCGCTGCCACCAATCCCTGTGGTGAGCAGCCCTTGCCGCCTTATGGCGCCTGCCTATTGGGCTCGATCAATCTTGCGCGGCTGGTCGAGAAGCCCTTCACGCCCGAGGCGCGGCTCGACCTCGACCGGCTGCGCCGGCTGGTGCCCGACTGTGTCCGCATGATGGACAATGTCATCGACATCTCGCAGTTCCCGCTGGCGCAACAAGAGCAAGAGGCGCGACAGAAGCGGCGTATCGGCCTCGGCGTCACCGGGCTCGCCGACGCGCTGATCATGTGCGGGCTCCGCTACGGCTCGGCGGCTGCGGTAGCGGCAACCGAGAGCTGGCTCGGCATGACCCAGCGCGAGGCTTATCTCGCCTCGTGCGTGCTCGCGGCCGAGAAGGGCGCCTTTCCGCTGTTCGACCGCGACAGCTACCTCGCCGGCGAGACGGTCATGTCCCTGGACGAGGACGTGCGCGCGCAGATCGCCAAGGACGGCATCCGCAACGCGCTGCTGACCTCCGTCGCGCCGACCGGCACGATCTCGCTATTTGCCGACAATGTTTCTTCCGGGATCGAGCCGGTGTTCAGTTTCCGCCACACGCGCAACGTCCTGATGCCCGACGGCACGCGCCGCGAGGAGGAGGTGACCGACTACGCCTATCGCTTGTTCCGACGCATAAAGGGCGAGCACGCGCCCTTGCCTGATTACTTCATCGACGCGCAGGTGCTGACCCCGGAAGACCACGTCGTCATGCAGGCCGCGGTGCAGAAGCACATCGACAGCTCGATCTCGAAGACGATCAACATCCCGGCCGAGATCCCGTTCGACCAGTTCAAGGATGTTTACCTGCAGGCCTACGCGCTCGGCTGTAAGGGCTGCACGACCTACCGGCCAAACGAGGTGACCGGCGCGGTGCTCGAGGCGAGAGAGCCTGCAGCCGCGCCAGCCGTCCTGCGGCGTGCTGCACAGCAGCCCGAGTTGCCGCTTCCGCCACCCGAGCCGAATGCCTTAGCCAAACCGGCCGACATCTACGAGGCGGGTGGTGTCGTCTATATGACGCAGCCTTTAAGCCGGCCCGAGGCATTGCCCGGCCAAACATACAAGCTCAACTGGCCCGAGAGCGAGCATGCTCTCTATATCACCTTGAACGACATCGTTCAGGACGGCCGCCGCCGGCCCTTCGAAGTGTTCATAAATTCCAAGAACATGGAGCACTATGCCTGGACCGTAGCGCTGACCCGCATGATCAGCGCCGTCTTCCGTCGCGGCGGCGATGTCTCGTTCGTCGTCGAGGAGATGAAGGCGGTCTTTGACCCGCGCGGCGGCGCCTGGATCGGAGGCAAGTACGTCCCCTCGTTATTGGCGGCGATCGGCGATGTCATCGAGCGCCATATGATCGAGATCGGCTTTTTGCCCGCTCGGAAAGCGGGAGCTTCAAACAATCAGCGCCAAGCCGTAAGGACCGTTGCAAGTGGTCACGGATTGATTGCCGATCAGCGATCCCTCGAAGCCCACATGAGACAGTGCCCGAAATGCGGCGAGGCGGCGCTGATCCGCATCGAAGGCTGTGATCAGTGCACGAGCTGCGATTACTCGAAATGCTGGTGATTGACGCCCCGGCGGTCTCGCGTCCACCTATCCCGCTTTAAGTAGGATCTGCTCGGCGGCATCCGCGAAGACTTGCGCGCCGAGAACGATGTCCTCCTCCCTGCTGTCCTCCAACCAATGGTGGCTGATGCCGCGAAGACTCGGGATGAACATCATCCCCGCGGGCATTCGATAGGATAGCACGGCCGCGTCGTGGCCTGCCGCACTCGGCATCCGCATGTGCAGGCCAGGAGCGCGCCTCTCGGCCGCCGCCTCGATCTGCTCTTGAAAGCCTCGATCCATCGCACGGGGCTCGGTTTGCGCGATCGGTTCGATCTCGACCCCGCACGGGCCGGCGCGATCAGCCTCCGCCACGAGCTCGTGCAGCGACTTGTCGAGGGCGGCGAGCCGATCCAGATCTGCGTCGCGGAATTGAACCTGCATCTCGGCCCGGCCCGGAACCACTGAGGGCGCGTTGGGTTCGAGCAGGATGCGGCCGATCGTCCACACTGTTCGCGGGCCGCTGACCTCGGGAAAGCGATCGTGGATACGAGTTGCGAGCCGAACCATCGCGACGCCGGCGTCCCTGCGCCGAACCATGCGCGTAGTGCCAGCGTGATTCTGTTCGCCGTGGACGGTCACGCGATAATTCCAGATGCCTACGATGGTCTCGACGACGCCGATGCGAGAACCGCTGATGTCCAATGTATCGCCCTGTTCGATATGCGCCTCGAGGTAGCCGACATACCGTGCGGGATCGAAACGCTCGCGCGGTCGGCCGGCAAGGCCGGCAAGCCGAAGCGCTTCGCGCAACGATGTCCCGCTATCGCGACCTTGGAGCCGGTCGATTTCGTCTTCCGGGAGCGCGTCGGTGAATGAGCGGCTACCAAGGAAATTGCCATAGTGGCCCTCTTCGTCGGCCCAGGCAGCGACCTCGATCCCCAACTCTGTGCAATCCGGATCATCGGCGAATGCGCGAGCCAGCTCTAGCCCGTAGATCACGCCCAAAGAACCGTCTAGCCAGCCGCCATAGGGCTGGGTTTCGCTATGCGAGCCGACGAGGAGCCGTTGCCGCGCTCGCGGGTTTCGACCTATTACATTGCCGATTCCATCGATCACGGTTTCGAGCCCGGCCTCACGAAACCGGTGGGCCAACCAATGCCGAGACTCGACATCGACCGGTGAGTAAGTCGGACGATGGACACCGGTCTTATACCGGCCGAAATCGGCAAGACGCTTTAGATCCGAGACAACGCGCTGCGCGTCAGTGGTCGGCATTTTTGCGCATCCTTTCCGCAGCCATCGCTGCCCTCAGCAAGACTAGACTAAGATCATGGTCTTGGGAAACGGCGCAGATTAATGTGATCTCAAGCATGATCGAGAAAGGGGAGTTCGGCTCTTGAATCAATTGCTTCATCGCTTGTCGGCTCTCCGATCCCCCAGTTCACAAGGCGATCAATCGCATGTCCGAGCTTGACTACGCCGGGATACAAATAGGAGCATACGGGACTCTCATGCAGCCTTCCGTGTATTCAACCACATTCTTGAAGATTGCTAGCAAAGTGGGCACGCGTTGCCTTTTACATCCAGCTCGGTTGTTGATGTGCTTTGGAGTGCTGGTCTGTACTGCTGCCGCACAGGCGAATACATTGGCGCCCCCCGGGAACTGGCAGGTCGTTCTCGCCGCCGGCGACGATGCCGAGCCGGTCTTCGACAACGCAACTCGCGAAATGAGACGGCGCCTCGCCGCAGCGGGTGTCCCTGCGACCAACATTCACCGCTTGAGCGCAAGCCCAGCCGAGCTCTCCGCCGGCGCCGAGCCAGCCACGGCCGATGTTGTGTTGCGCCGTATTGCGGAGCTGCCGGCGGGGCCGGGTAGCGGGTGCTTGATCTTTTTGACCTCGCACGGTGAGCACGGGGCGGGCGTGTGGCTCGCGCGTTCGAACCGTGCACTAAGCCCCGACGAGCTCGCCAAGGCGTTATCGCGAGGTTGCGCCGCTGTACCCACGGTTGTGATCGTCTCGGCTTGCTATAGCGGCGACTTTGCAACCGGAAAGATGGCAAAGCCCAACAGGATCATTTTGACGGCCGCCCGAGGAGACCGGCCGTCGTTTGGCTGTCAGGCGCATCGAACCTATAATTTTTTCGATGAATGCCTGCTCGGCGCGTTGCCGCAATCGGCCACTTGGCATGCCGCTTTCGTAGGAGCGCAACGGTGCGTGCGCCGAATGGAGCATGCCCTCGAAGCAAGGCCGTCCGAGCCTCAGGCGTATTTCGGAGCCGCCGTCGCCAATCTCAGAGAAGGGCTTTGAACGCGCCGTCGAGAGCTTCCGTCCTCAACGGAAAACCGCAAGAGGGACCCTGCCCTCCCGGCGCGTAACGTTGATCGAGACGTCCTCGCCATGGCGGGTCACCAACAGATCCGCCACCCCATGCTTCGCCTGCAGCCTGCGCAAGTGCAGCGCGTCGAGAAAATCCGGCAGCGCTGGGCGGTCCAGTCGAATCTGTTCTCCGTTCTGCTCAAAGCTCAGACCGAGACTCGCCTGCACCAAGGCGAAGGCCGTGGCGCTCGCCCATGCTTGCGGCGCGCAGGCAACGGGGTAGAGAGTGGGCGCGGTCAACCGCCGCCACGGAAAGCCGCAGAACAATTCCGGCAACCGCCGCAAATCCATGTAGCTTGCAGCTTCGAACAGGCCCCTGAAGATGCGGATGACACCGGATTTGAAGCCGTAGCGGGAGAAACCCAGGGCGACGATGGCGTTGTCGTGGGGCCAAACAGAACCATTATGATACGAGATCGGGTTGTACCGCGCCGCCGAGCGCGCCACGGTTCGCACTCCCCATCCGGAAAAGCAGCCAGTTCCCAGAAGGGTTTCCGCAACACGCTCTGCACGGGAGCGATCGGCGATCCCGGTCAGCAAAGAATGGCCGGCATTGGAGGAGATTACTCGGCAAGGCTTTTTGTCGCCATCCAACGCAAGGGCATAGGTGGCCAGGTCATCGCACCAAAATGCCGCTTCGAACCGTTCGCGCAGCACCTCGGCCTGATCCGAGAGGGTGGCGGCTAGCGCCGAATGGTTTAGCGCCAGGGCCAGCACCGCCGCGTGGCGCTTCGCGCCGTACACATAAGCCTGCACTTCGCATAACGCGATCGGGCCTTCGGCCATTTGGCCGTCCTCATGGAATACCGCGTCGTGCGAATCCTTCCATCCCTGATTTATCAGACCCTCGGCATTCTTGCGGTAATATTCCACAAATCCGTCGCCGTCGGGGTCCCCGTAATTATTTATCCAATCCAGCGCGGCTTGGACATTCGGCCATAATTCCTTGATTGTATCGAGGTCACCGGTGCGATTGAAGTATTCACCAACCAACAACACAAAAAGCGGCGTCGCATCGACGCTGCCGTAATATCGCGCAAACGGCACCTCTCCGAGGCGCGCCATCTCTCCCTCACGCATTTCGTGAAGGATCTTGCCGGGTTCGGCATCGCGATCGGGATCAAAGCCGGTAGATTGGGTAGCCGCAAGAAAGCGCAACACGCCCTTGGCGATGGATGGATCGATCCAGAGGGCAAATAGCGCGGTCAGTATGCCGTCGCGTCCAAAGGG
>JBARIB010000082.1:0-11135 GCA_049799535.1 Allostellaceae bacterium
CCGCGACCGCGGCGTTGCCGAGCCCCTCGGCCACTCCCAGGATGACCGCCGCCCGCAACGCCAGACGCCGCTCGGTCTTGCCCGCCGCCAGCCAGGTGCGCAGCACCGCACGGTCCTCGCTGGTCAAACTCACTTCTGCCGCTTTCATCGCGGCAGATTACCATATCCTCTAACTTATGCAACTAGGTACTAGTCCCTCGTCACCCTATGGTTAAGCTCGCGGAATCTGCGTGTCGATCGCGTTATTGCCGGCCACTTAGCCTCGGACCTAGCTTCCAAGGCGGTCGCCAGGGCGATACGGGTGTATAACGCTTCGGTGCATCCCGAGAAGGTAGACATACAACCTCAAGGCGACGGACCTAGGCCGGGTTTGCGCCTAGATGATGCGCGATGCCGCCGCCGTGGCCACCTAGTTGCGGTCGGGAGGCGTTTGCGGATGACGATCGTAAAATAGCCTGCTTTACTTTGCATCATGTAAGCCGTCGGGGCTGCGAGTGGGCCCCGCCGGACGTCGGAGGCGCTGCCACGGATGGCTTCACGGGAGATCGGTCGCGGATGAGCGGGATCGCGGCGCTGGGCTTCGGCGATGCAATCTCCGCGAGAACTCTCGCTGCAGATTTGCTGCAGATGCAGCGTCGAGGGATCTAATGCTCAATTTTTGGTTGTTATTTATAGCGCTGCAACGGTCGGTGTTTGGGCAACCGCTCCCAGCGGGAGGACGATGATGGAAATCGGCGCTTCGATCTTTTTCACCGAATACTCGATCACTCCGACCGAGCTGGCGATCGCGTTGGAAGAACGCGGCTTCGGCTCGCTGTGGGCCGCCGAGCATTCGCACATACCCGTCTCGCGCCGCTTTTCGCCGCCGGGCGCTGGTGAATTAACGCGGCAGTATTACGATGTGATGGACCCGTTCGTCACACTGACCGCCGCGGCGGCGGTCACGAAGCGGCTCAAGCTCGCCACCGGTGTCTGTCTCGTCATCCAGCGCGATACGATCCAGACGGCAAAGCTGGTGGCCTCGCTAGACCAGATTTCCGGCGGCCGCTTCATCTTCGGCATAGGCGGTGGCTGGAATGCCGAGGAGATGGAGGACCACGGCACGGTCTACGCCACCCGCTTCAAGAAAATGCGCGAGCAGATCGAGGCAATGAAGGAGGTCTGGACGAAGGATACGGCCGAATACCACGGCGAGCTCATCGACTTCCCGCCGATGATCGCCTGGCCCAAACCGGTGCAGAAGCCGCATCCGCCGATCATCGTCGGCGGCGCGTTCCAATATGCCGCCCGGCGGGCAATCCGCTACGGCGACGGTCTGATCCCGCAGGCCCCCGACGCCGGATCGGGTCAGCCCGAAGAATACATGGCACGCTTCCGGCAAATGGCGGAAGAGGCCGGCCGCGATCCGCGGTCATTGTCGGTGACGCTCGGCGGCGCGCCCGAGGACCCGGAGCGGTTGAAGTGGTACCGCGACATCGGCATTGCGCGGATGAATGTGCGGCTGCCTCCCGCCAAATCGGATGAAATCCTGCCGGTATTGGACCGCTGGGCGAAACTGATCCCTCAGGTGAAAGGATGAGCGCTGATCACGGCGAGCCGCGGGCCCTGACAGTCTACATCGACTACAAGAGCCCCTATGCCTATCTCGCGAAGGATCTCGTGTGCCAGCTCGAGCGCGACCTTGGGGTCCGCATCGACTGGCTTCCCTATGATCTCGACCTCGCGGGCTTTATGGGCTCCGCGCGGGTAGACGACAATGGCCGGGTGATCGAGGAACTGCGCACAGCGCATCAATGGCGGCGCGTTCGCTACAGCTATATGGATTGCCGCCGGCAGGCGCGAAAGCGCGGTCTTGTCATCCGCGGCACGCAGAAGATCTGGAATTCGAAGATCGCGCTTTGCGGCATGCTATTCGCAAAGCGGCAGGGCGAAGCGGTGTTGCGACGCTATCACGACATCCTCTTCGAGCGTTTCTGGAAGCGCGAGCTCGACATCGAAGACCCCGATGTGGTTTCGGCTGTGCTTGCCGAAGCCGGGGCAGATCCGTCGGGGTTTCGCGCCTATTTGGCGGAGGAAGGGCCACGGGAACTCGAGAGCGTCTGCCGCGCCGCCGAGGTTAAAGGAGTTTTTGGCGTGCCGAGCTTTGTCTTGGATGGGGAGCTGTTCTGGGGCAGCGAGCACTTGCCCGAGATCCGCGAGATGCTCGGCGCAATGGCATGAAATGAATTGAATTTAGCGGGGCGTCGGCCCGGAGCGGCAAAAATGCCAAATGACGGTCGCCGTGCCCAGCAGCAAGAACGCTTGCGCGCCGAGCGCCGGCACAGTGAAACTCATAACGAGGCAAAATATTCCACAGCTACCGAGGATGACGGACAATAGTCGTAAGGCGAGTTGCGACAGTATAAAGCCCAGCATCAACCGCCACCGTCAACAGGGCGCCGGCCGCGGTGGGATCGCGCCCGCAACCGAACGGTTGGATGCTACTCAATTGCAGTTCGTTTTTCTGCAAAATTGATCGTTAAATTCTATGCGTCAGCTCGGGCGGCGGGCTAAACGGCAGCGTGTCCGGCCAAACCTGGACACCGGTGGTAAATTTAAACGGAAAGCGGCCGTGACCGGGAAAGGTTAACTCGATGAAGTAGGCTGTCCAGCCACGTTCCGGCTTGGGTGCCCTGGCCGCGTAAGTGCCGTTTGCGCCTGCTTCCAGTGGCGAACAGCGGTAGGCGGGCCCGATCGCTTCGAGCCGGAAATCGCGGGCAATCGGGTTTGTCGCCTGCCACAGAACTGCGCCAATGGGGCGCGTCTCGGTGGTCACTACAATCGTTCCGTCGGCCAGGAACCGCCATGAGAACTTGGGGCGGTCGTGCCCTGCAACGATCGCCTCGTAAAACGCAAACGCGCTCTCTGCTGCGTCAGAGCCCCTTAGCGAGTGATCGGTGTTGGGCACATAGCGCAGGTATTTCTCGCCGATCAGTGCATCGAAGTAAAACCTCGATGAATCGGGCAGAAAATACTGATCGCCGGCGGAATTGAGGATAAATTTTGGCACCGCCAGGCGGCCGCGATAGGCGAACGGGTCCTCGATTTTCAAGAGCTCGGCGAGCTCGGCGGTTCCCGCCCAGCGCATGATGCCGGACGCTTGGTACGCGGCGATCGCCGGCGCCCAAAACCCGTAAGCGCGGTAGTGGTGCTCGAACGAGGCCTCGACGTTCAGGAGGTCGATGACCCCCGGAACGACCGCGGCGACGCGGTTGTCGACCGCAGCGGTGGTCCATGCCGTCCAGCCTCGTTTTGAAGCGCCGCCGAGGACAAACCGGCCGACCTCGATCCTGCCGCCGGTGGTGCTCCGGCAAAACCCGGTTACCGCATCCATGGCGCGCATGACGCTTTTTGTCATCGGCAGCCGCAACGGCCAGAACTCATCGCCGGTGCGCAGGTACTTGTCCCAGCTGTAAGCGATAATCCCATCCTCGGAGCGCGGCTGCCCCTCACCGGCGAAGGTCAGAGGCTGGTTCGGCACCATGCGCAGCTCGGCGGCGACCGTCCGGGACATGACGGCAGCCATTGCCAGCATCGGGTTGATGCGCGGCGGGCCGCTGTCGTTTGAACCACCGCCGATGATCAGCAGCGCCACGTCGGCCGCGACTTGATCGGGCACGATAACCGTCAACCAATGCTTCCACAGCGGCCGGTCGACCTCCGCCTCGCCGCGCCAGCGCTGCGAGACGAGCTCGAGCCGGTGCGCCGTGCAGCCCTCCGCCGCAAGGCTCGTGACCGCTTGGTACCGATAGCTCGGATCGGGGCTGGTAATAAAGCGATCGAGCGCAGTGCTCTCGAAGGCGGGGAATCCTGCGTCCATGACCACCGCTAACACGGTTCGACCGACGAAGTTCTTTTCATGCGGTGAAAGCAACCAGCCGTTCAACCGAAATAAGAACCGCCGTTCACGTGCAATGTCTGGCCGGTCACAAAGCCGGCATTATCCGAAGCCAGGAAAACCGCCGCCCGGGCGATTTCTTCGGGCCGCGCCATGCGGCCGAGTGGGATAGCGCGCGCCATTTCGGCGAGTTCGGCTTCGCTGCTGCCACAGCGCGGCTGCGCCGTGTCGGTCAGCCCGGGCGCGATGGCGTTGACCCTGATCCGGTAGGGAGCCAGTTCCAACGCCATTGCCCGCGTCATCGACAATACCCCGCCTTTGCTGGCGACGTAATGCACGCCTCTTGGCGAGCTGCGAAAGGCTGCGCCGGACGTCAGATTGATAATGACCCCCGGCCGTCCTGCCGAGACCATCGCCTTTGCAACCGCCTGCGCACAGAAGCACGAGCCCTTCAGATTGACGTCGAGGACATAGTCCCAATCGCTTTCAGTCATTTCCAGAAACGGGATCCGCGGGAACACGCCGGCATTGTTGATCAGAACATCGATCGGGCCGAGCGTCTCGCCAATGGCCGATATCATAGACCGTACCTGCTCGATTTCCGCCACATCGGCCCTGACCAGCATGGCGCGCCGACCGTGAGCACGGACTTCGCCGCCAACGCGTTCTGCCGCAGCTTGGTCATCGAGCCAGTTGATCGCGATGTCCGCCCCGGCAGCGGCGAATTCGGCTGCCATTGCGCGGCCAATCCCCTGTTGCGCCCCGGTGACCAGTGCCACCTTACCGGCACACTGCATTCTTAGCCTCCCCGTTGCCCATTCTCCATCCTCCCCGCCAAACGGGGGGAGCCGGCCGGCGCGCCTGCCAAACCTTGCAAGACCCGCGGTTGATCACTATCTGCCATGTGTCGGCTTCTTCATGGTTCGGCCTGCCTTCCTAAGCGCGACCGTGCGCCGGACCGCTCTCCGTTCAATGTGGTGGTGTGACCGCGCCGTTCGCTCGTGAGCGGCTGCAAATTTGCGACCTAAGGATAAATATGACCATCGGAACAGTGAAATGGTTCAATGCCCAAAAGGGCTACGGCTTCATTCAGCCGGAGGACGGGTCGAAGGATGTGTTCGTACACATTTCGGCTGTGGAGCGCTCCGGTATCGGCAATCTGCATGAAGGCCAGCGCCTTAGCTTCGAGCTGGAACGCGGTAATCAGGGCAAGACCTCCGCAGTCAATCTAAAGCAAGCCTAATTTGGAGAGCGGGGGGAGCCTGAATCGCAGGGCTCCCATTTGCCCTGCCGCGGGGCGGAACAGATAAGCCTTCGGAGAGAGCCCCAAGATGCAGGTCTTCGTGCGCGACAACGACATCAATTCCGCCCTGCGCGTGCTCAAGAAGAAGATGCAACGCGAGGGCACCTTTCGAGACATGAAGCGGCGCAGGGCCTACGAAAAACCGTCGGAGCGCCGCGTCCGCGAGAAGGCTGAGGCGATCCGACGTCACCGCAAAATGCTCCGTAAGCGGCTCGAACGGGAAGGCTACTGATCAGTTCTGACCGCACGGATCTGGCCGCGGAAGAAAAATGTCAATGGAGAAGTTCGAGTCGGACAAATTGTCCACTTTCGCCCGCTCAGGTCTACTGTCCGATCATTAGGGAGCGTGCGTAGTGCCGACTATTTCTCTTGAGGTCACGCGTCAGCCGTCCAGTGGCGCTGATCAGCCTGCGCCGGAACTCGCGAAACCGCTTTTCCGGGGGAACGGCGACACAGATTACCTGTGCGGGAATTGCGGATCTGTCATGGCTGCTAACATGGCACCGGGTCAGCATGTAATTGTCGATTCTGCCATCTGTTCTGCTTGCGGAGCAGAAAACGCGTTCCCGCGCCATCTACGACCCTGATCCCCACCAGGCTCCTTGGCGTCGCCACCTCGGTATAAAATGGCAAGAACCCATCCCCACGCCGAGGCGCGATATCGCGTGATCCAGTTTGATAACGGGTCATTCGCGGTCGAGGTCAGCATTCCGGACAGCAATCCGACCAGAGTCAGCACATTTAAAACCGAAGCGGACGCCGAGGCGTGGATTGTCGAGCACCAGCGCCGGGTGCAGTCCCAAACACGCGAAGGCGATTGGTTTCGCGGGTCGAGGCGTCGCGGCCGCGAGCGCGTGTCATCAGCGTGCTGATTCCTCAACCGGCCGCGCGGGCTGAGACGAGCGCCGGGCGGCGGTCGCGGAACGGTGTGGCTTTCTCGAAAGCGTCGGCCACTCGGAACAGGGTCGGCTCTTGGAACGGCTTGCCGACGACTTGGATCGCAACCGGCAGATCGCCTGCCCCAAACCCGGCGCAGATCGAGATCGCCGGATAGCCGGCGACATTGAACGGCATCGTAAAATTGGGCGCGGCAAACAGATCCCATTTCGGCACCGCGTCGATCTTTGCCGCCTCGGCCGGCTGGGTGGCGGTCAGCACGACATCGAGCCCGCGCATCGCGGCCTGCAATTCGGCGCGCAGCTCGCGGCGACGGCGCACCGCCTGGACGTAATCCACCCCAGTGACAAACGCGCCGAGCATCAGCCGGCTGCGCAGCCGCTCGCCGAACTCGCCGAGCTGGGTGCGCGCCCATTCCTCGTAAGCCGCGGCACGCTCGGTGATCGAAATGAGCGAGCCGCAGGCGTGCCAGTCCTGCAACGGCGACAACTGCACCTCGCGGATCTCCGCGCCGAGATCGCGGAAGGTGGCGACCGCCGCGGTGATGCCGCGCTGCGTGCCGTCGCTGACCTTGTGGTCGGTCTCGTGGAAATGGTGGATCACGCCGATTTTAAGGCCCCGGATGCCCTTGCCGAGTTGGGCGGTGTAGTTCGGTATGGGGCGCGAGGCGCTCGCCGGGTCGCGCGGGTCGTGGCCGGCGAGGGCCTGCAGCATCAGCGCGCAATCCTCGGCGGTCCAGGCCATCGGGCCGATATGGTCGAGGCTGAACGCCGCCGGGGCGACGCCGGCGCGGCTGACCAGGCCATAGGTCGCCTTGATACCGGCGATGCCGCACAAGGCAGCGGGGCCGCGAATCGAGCCGCCGGTGTCGGTGCCGATGCCGCCGAGGATCAACCCTGCCGCGATCCCGGCACCGGTGCCGCTGCTGCTGCCGGCGGTGAAATGCTCGGGATTCCATGGGTTGCGGGCCGGTGGGGCAGGCAGGTCGAAAGACGGTCCGCCATCGGCGAACTCATGCGTCGTCGTCTTGCCCATCAGCACGGTGCCGGCGGCGGTGAGCTTCTCGGCGCAGGCGGCGTCGGCGTCCGGAATATTGTCCTGCAGGAATTTCGACTGGCAGGTCGTCGGGATGCCCTTGGTATCGACAATGTCCTTGAGACCGATCGGAATGCCGTGCAGCGGGCCCTTGGGTCCGTTGGCCATGATCGCCGCTTCGGCGGCGCCCGCGTCGGCCAATGCCCGCTCCTCGGTCAGGTGGACAAAAGCGTGCAGCTGTTCGTCGAGCTGATGCACACGCTCGAGGCAGGCGCGGGTCAGCTCGACCGGCGAAAGTTGCTTTGCCGCAATCAGCCGCGAGGCCTCGGCAATTGTCGGAACCGCGCTGCTCATGCCAGATCCTCCTCGGCGAAGTCGTAGATATGCGCCGGCTCCGCCATCCGCCCCCGCGGCTTGCGCACCCGCTCGGCCATTTCGGCAATGCCGGCATAGATCGTCATCAGCTCGGCTTTTTGCTCGGGGGTCAGGTCGAGCCCGGCCCGGGCGAGCAGAAATTCGAGGACCTCGTCGGTGATTTCGGGCATCAGTCAGATCCTGCTGGTTGGACGTATGATATTAGCGATGTACGGCGGAAAAGCGCTGCGCGTTCCGCCTCTCCGACAGTTCAGGAATGCTCTCAGCATGCTGATTATCTGCGCGATGGGGCGCCGGAAGGACCGTCTGCTCAATGGTAACCCTGGCCGACCGTCATTAGGATCTGTCGATCGACCGCGGCCATCGGGTCGCTACCCATCTTGGGCAGCATCACCCTTCCTCCCAAACCGGACCGCGCCGCTGCGGCAGCACTTGCACCAGGCGGGCGAGACGCCCCCGTGCCTACGCGCTTACGCCGCTCGGCAGCCGCCCGCCGCGGCCGTGGGGCAGCGTATGAAGCTTTAACTCGACCGGGTTGCCGAGCCAGATCGCGTAACTGCTGTGGTCCTCCACCGCGTCCTCGGTCAGTGGGTGGACCAATACGTCGAGCCCGTCGCGGTTCAGCATCAGATAAGGCACGACATGCTCGAACTGGTCGGGCTTGAAAATGACCAGAACATTGGCGATCGGATGCGGCCCGACCGGCAGGTCGCGGAAGCCGTCGATCTCGACCCGGAATCTCTCCTCGATCGCGGCGCATACGCGCTCGGCGACCGCGCGCGTCCTGGTCGGGTTGTAATAAATGTGGGCGTGATAGCCCAGGTTCGCGACGGATTGCGTGGTCTTCTCGATCATCGGGGTGCGCTCCCTGAGGCTTGCAACGGTATGCGGTATTTTTGCACGGTGGCGCCCGCAAGTCGATTCAGCCGGCGGAGCCGCTAGCGATCCACCCGCCGCCGCGGGCGGGGGTGAACCGCAGCTTCGCCGTGCGGGCCAACGGTTACGCGGCGAGCGCCATCTTCTGACGCACCAGGTCGGCCGCCTTCTCCCCGATCATGATCGTCGCCGCGTTGGTATTGCCGGAAACAACGGTCGGCATGACCGAGGCGTCGGCGACGCGCAGCCGATCGACGCCGTGCACCCGCAGTTCGGCGTCGACGACCGCCAGGGGGTCGCAGCCCATCTTGCAGGTGCTGGTCGGGTGATAGACCGTGCCGCCGCGGCGCCGCGCGTAATCCAGCAGATCCGCGTCGCTCTCGACCGCCGGACCGGGCTGGAATTCCACCTCGATAAAGCCTTGCATATGCGGGTGCGCCAGGATCCGGCGGATCAGCTTCAGCCCGGCGACGATCGTGCGGTGGTCGGTCTCGGTCGCGAGATAATTCGGATAGACTGCCGGAGCATCGTACGGGTCGGGGCTCTTCAATTTGATCTCGCCGCGGCTCTCGGGTCGCAGCTGATAGGCGATCGACGTAAAACCCGAAAACCGATGCAGCCCGTCCTGCGGTCGCTCGGCGCTGAACGGCGAGATCGAGATTTTGATGTCTGGCGAGGCGAGTTCGGGGCGAGTGCGCGCGAACAACGCCGCCGGCGAGCTGATCATCGACAGCGGGCCGCGGTGCAACATGTAATATTCGAGACCGGCCTTCAGTTTCTTCGCATTGCTCAGCATCACATCGTTGACGGTGACCGGCAGTTTGCAGCGGAGCTTGATCGGTGCCGAGTAATGGTCCTGCAGGCTCTGGCCAATGCCTGGCAAATGGTGCACGACCGGAACGCCGAACTCCCGGATATGTTGTTCCGGACCAATGCCCGACAGCATCAATAACTGCGGCGAGTTGACGGCACCGCCGCACAGGATGACCTCACGTGCGGCCGTCGCAGTGCAGAGCCGGCCCTCAAGTCGGTACGCCGCGCCAGTGGCGCGACGGCCTTCGAAAAGGATCTTCTCGGTCAACGCCCCGGTGACGACGCGGAGGTTGGTCCGCTGCATCGCCGGGCGCAGATAACCGACCGCGGTCGAGCACCGCCTGCCATTGCGTGTCGTCGTCTGGTGGTAGCCGACGCCGTCTTGACTGGCGCCGTTGAAGTCGTCGTTGCGGGGAAAGCCTAGCTCGATGGCGGTCCTGATGAACGCCTCGCAGATCGGGTGCTGCGCGACATCCGATACGCAGAGCGGTCCGCCACTGCCGTGAAACTCGTCGGCGCCGCGCATTTGGTGCTCGGAGCGCCTGAAATAGGGCAGCACGTCGTCGAACGACCAACCCGTATTGCCGAGCTGGCGCCAGTGGTCGAAATCCTCGGCCTGGCCGCGGATATAGACCATGCCGTTGATCGACGAAGACCCGCCTAGCACCTTGCCGCGCGGCCAGAAAACCCGGCGGTTGCCGGCGCCGGGGTCGGGCTCGGTCTCATAGCACCAATTGACCGAGGGATCGGCGAAGGTCTTGCCAAAGCCGAGCGGGATATGGATCCAGCGGTTGCGGTCCTCGCCGCCGGCCTCGAGCAACAGGACCCGGGTCGCCGGGTCTTCGCTCAATCGCGCCGCCACCGCGCATCCGGCAGACCCCGCGCCGACCACGACAAAATCGGCCTCGATCGCATCCTGTTGTGTCGTCATTGGCGTCTCCCTTCGAATGGCTCGGGTTAGCATATCGCCCCTTCCGGGCTGGCGGAACGGATGATACTCCTCGTCATCCCGGCGCAGGCCGGAACCCATAGCGCAAATGGCGCCGGCTTTCGCCGGTGTGACAAACTTGGGAAGGGACGAAACCGGGGATGACTCGAAGCGTCGCTCGCCTGCTGGCGGAAAGCCTCGAAGCGCATGACGTCGACCAGATCTATTGCGTGCCGGGAGAAAGCTATGTGGGGCTGACCAGCGCCCTGATCGAACGGAACTCGATCCGCGTTATCGTCTGCCGCCACGAGGGCGGCGCCGGCTATATGGCGGTGGCCGACGGAAGGCTGCGCGACCGCGCCGGGGTGGCGATGGTGTCGCGCGGGCCCGGGCTGTCGAACGCGATGGTCTCATTGCATTCGGCCTATCACGACGCGACCCCGGTCGTGATGCTGATCGGGCAGGTGGAGCGCAAAGATTTCGGCCGGCTGGCCTTGCAGGAGCAGAACTATTCGCGCCTGCTGTCGGATGTGACCAAGCTGGTGATCGAGGTCAACGAGCCGGAGCAGGCGTCCGAGGCGATCGCCCGCGCCTTTCATGTCGCCGAAAGCGGCACTCCGGGTCCGGTCGCGGTGATCCTGCCCGAGGACATCTTTGACGACGAGACCGACGCTGAGCTCGACCCGGCGCGACCGCGCGTCGTCGCGGGGCCGCGCGCCGAGGATCTCGACCGGCTCGCCGGGATGCTCGCCAAGGCCGAGCGGCCATTGGTGCTGGTTGGCGGGGCATTATTGGCCGAGGCGGTCCATGATAAGGCCGTCTTCGCCGACCTCAACCGGTTCTCCGAAGAATGGGTGTTGCCGATCAGCCCGACGCATCGACGGCCGCAATTGTTCGACGCGACGCACCCGAATTACGGCGGCTACATGGGCATTCGTGTGCCGCCCGCATTGATCGGCGAAATGAAGCGCGCCAATCTAATGGTGGCGATGGGCGAGCGCATGACCGATACGGTGAGCCAGTCCTACAGG
>JBARIB010000083.1:0-1802 GCA_049799535.1 Allostellaceae bacterium
CACCGGGCCCAATTGCGGGTCGCAAGACACGCCAATGATGACTTCTACACCTTCTCCTACCATCTCCTGCACCGACACGCCGATGATCTGAGCCTGTGGAGCATAGGCCTCGGCACTGGCCAAGATCTCTGCATAGGCCGTTCGCACCTGTGCCGCATCGCCGAGGTTCAGCCGAACGACCCCGGCCTCTGTCTTGTGCAGAATATCCGGTGAATCGACCTTGAGAGCCACCGGAAACCCGAGCTGCTCAGCGGCCTCGGCGGCGGCCTCTGCAGAATTTGCCCGGTGCTCACGCGCACTCGCCACGCCCCAGGCTGCCAACAGCTGTTTACTCTCGGACTCCGAGAGTGTCGGACGCCCCAAGCCAAGAGCCTTTGTGATGGCCTGATCCTGCGGCGCCGTGCGCGACGGGGCCGTAGCAAAGCCATCGGCCAGGCGGCGCTCGCGCCATGTATGATACGCTAGGCGGCTCTGCAGGCCTCGAGCCAATTTGTCCGGCGTGTAGAAGATCGGTATCCGGGCGTATTTGAGCTGTGCCAGGCCAGCCTTGGCGTCCCGGCTTCCGGTCCACAAGAAGACCACACCCTTGTCGGTCCGATCACGCTGGCTGATGACCTGCTGCGCTTGCGCGTCCGCCCCGGCACTCGCGACGACGAGCGTCCCCATCCGGGGATCATTGACCATGTGCTCCATGATCTGCGGGAAGGACTCGCTGTTGGCAAAGCCTGTCACATCGGCGGGGTTCGCAGCCCAGCCGAAGCCCTTCAGGATGCCGTTGATGCCGTTACGCGCCTGGTCTCCGAGTGGCGGCAGATCGAGACCGGCCTGACCGCACATGTCGGCGGTCAGCGAGCTGATGCCGCCCGAATGGGATACCACCGCGATGCCGGGCACGCCGGGTTTGGGGGTGTGGGCGAGGAGGTGTGCCGTCTCCAGGAGTTCGTCGTAATCCTGGACCCGGATCACCCCGTATTGGGCAAAGATCGCATCGTACCTTGTATCGGCACCCGTCAGCGCTGCCGTATGCGAGCGTGCCGCCCGGGCTCCGAGTTCCGAACGCCCGATTTTGATCAGGACGATCGGCTTGCCGCGCTCTGCGGCGAGCTTCGCCACTTCGAGAAATTTATCGGCCCGCTTGAAGCCTTCGACAAAACCAGCAATGACCCGAGTATCCGGATCGTCCAGCAGATAGCGGGCGAAATCCGTAAAGTCGAGGTCTGCCTCGTTCCCGGTCGAGATGATATAGCTGAAGCCGATGCCGTTCTCGACCGCCCGCACCAGGAACGGCCCGAACGCCGTAGCACCGCTTTGGCACACCAGGCCGATCGGCCCGGTGAGACCAGACGCCCCGCGCGAGGATGCGGTGGCCCAGATGTCGTGCTTCACATTCGCGAGCCCCAGGCAGTTGGGGCCGCTGATCCGCATGCCCGAGGCGCGGGCAAAAGCGCCCAATTCCCCCTGCAAATCGCGCCGGTCGTTCACGCCGCGCTCGGCAAAGCCCGCCGAAATGACAATCGCCGATCCCGCCCCCCTGCGGTGGCTCTCCTGGAGCACATCGAACACCTGGTCCCAGGGCACGACGATGCCCACCACGTCGGGGGCCTCCGGCAGGTTCGTCACACTCGGGTAGGACTTCACCCCCATGATTTCGTCATAACGCGGGTTCACGGCATAAACCCGCACCCGGTCTTTGGCCTTGAGCGCCGCAGCCAGAAACCGCCCGCCATACTGCATCCGCGGCGTCGCGCCCACGATCGCAATGGAGCGCGGGTTGAGCATTTTGTGGATCGACGCCATCTGTG
>JBARIB010000084.1:0-2370 GCA_049799535.1 Allostellaceae bacterium
CCCGAGCTCTTGCGCGACTGGAGCGAAACCACGGTCGTACCGTGCTGCGCGATCGGCGGCATCACGCAAGCCAATTGCGGGCCCCTCGTCGAAGCCGGCGCCGATTTCCTCGCCGTCATCAGTGCTGCCTGGTCGCACCCCAAAGGCCCGCGCGCCGCTGTCGCCGAATTCAACGACGTCTTCGCCGGCTACGGCCGCGCCTTCACCGGCAACCCGTAGCGGCGCTCAGCCGCACCCAGCGCCCACCAGGCGCTTGGTGGCCCGCCACGGGGAGCCTAGGCTTCCCATGCAAACGGCGCGAAATGGCCGTTATTGCCCTTCCCGGCCAAGTCTAAATCCAGGCCAAAGCCGTGAACGTGGATCTCCTTGGCGCGCGCCAGCGCGAGGCGGCGGCCGGCAGGATGCGCGGTATTGTCGATGTAAAAGGGCTCGCCACTGCAGTTGCGCGAGGCGACGCCCTCGATCTCGAAAGAAAGGATTTCCGCGATCGCGGTCGAGCGTTTGAGCCCGTCGATGTCGAACTCGATTGGCTTGAACTCGACGCCGCGAAAGTCCGAAACCAGGTTGTTGCGGATAAACCCGGGCGGACCGCCCGCCGTGCCGCCGACGATCGTGGCGAGGGCGGAGCGCTGGGCCTCGTCTGCGCTCTCGTCGACGACGCCGGCGAAAACCCAGTTGCCGTCCGCCATGACTTTGCCGGAGCGGATCAACAGCGCGAACTTCAGGCCATCGAGCTTAATCTCTCCATAACTTCCCGCATCGGTCCGGAACACCAGTGCTGCCGTGCAATGGTCGTAAGTCACCGGGGCTTGCGGGTTCGTGTAGATGCACGGGCAAAGATAGTCGCAATTGCAGCTCTCCATGTACTCGCCGCGCATCGTCCATCTCTGTGCGGGCATCGCCTCTCCTCCGAGCAGCGCCTAGTGGTTGGACCAGGTTATCGGCGCGTAATGGCCGTTCTTGCCGGAATTATCCCAGCGCATTCCGTGATCGGTAAAGGTACTGCCGGGCCTGCCGACTGCGAACGCCAGCTTATCGGGCGCCACAGGGTGGCCCGCTGCCGCCCAGGTTTCCCCGCTCGGGTGCAGGCTCGGCAGCGGCTCGACCGACATGGCCATGATGCCTGGAATTTCGGCCGAGCGCTGTTTGCCGTTCACCCGGTAGGATATTGGCACTTTTTTGATGCCGAGGTTGGTCGCGATCAATGGAGCAAAATTGGCCATCGGGCCCCCTTCGGCACCGCTGAATATAGCGCCCATCGCCTGCGCCTGCTGATCGCTGGCGCGCTCATCGAGATAGATTGCGATGGTCCAGTTGCCTTCGGCCATCGGCCCGGGCGTGTGCCCGATCACCACCAAGTTGAGCCCATCGAGCGCGACTGAGCCATAGGTGCCGCGATCGACATGAAAGGCGAGCGCAACGTCGCAAAAACCCTCTGTCGGCTGTGAAGTCAGCGGCGGCGCCCGCGAGACGAGGCACGGACAGACGACGCTGCAATTACAATTTTCGAAGTAATCACCGGAAAGCCGCCATTGAGTTCCTGCAGCCATTCTGACCATCCCTTCTGCGCTGTCGAGTAATACCTAAGGTGAGCGGCTCGCCTATAGTTTGAGGCGGCGCCGGCCGTTACGCATGGCCGGCCTGTTGCTTTTTGTCTGAAATGCGCTTGTGCAGGTTGCGCACGATCATATCCGTCAACCTTTCATTGTGCATGAAAAGGCGCTGGCCGATCGGATATGGATCCTGTTTTGTGGCTTCGATCGGCCCCTGAAGAATTTCGTCAGGGGTCACGCCGCGATCGACAAAGCGATCGATATAGCCGATCCAGTTTTCGACGATTTGGCCCTGCTCCTTCAAATAAGCCTTCGTGCAGGGTTCGCCGTGCCCAGGGATGATCTTCTCGACGTCGAGCGCCTCGATACTCTTGAGCGCCGCGAGCCATTCCCAGGGATCGCATTCCTGCAGCCAGCTGCGGCAGCGGTGGAAGACATTGTCGCCGGTGAACACGATGCCCTCCTGCGGCACGTAGACCGAGGTCTGCGGCGCAGTGTGACCGGGCATGTGGATAATATCGAAGGTGTGGTTACCGACATGCAGGGTCAGCTTGTCGTTGAAGGTCAGCGTCGGCGGGTTCACCGCCGGATAGTCCGGATGCCCGACGAGCCAGACGCTGTCGGGGTCGCTCTCTTTAAAGCGCTCGCGCTTCTCTTCGAGCGTGCCGAACGCATAGAGGTAGCGTTCGAAGCATTCCTGCAATTTGACCTGGCCGACGACCGTCACATCCGGGAAATAGGCGTTGCCGGAAATGTGGTCGCCATGGGGCTCGGTGTTGATCAGATAGCGGATTGGCGCCTTGTCCTCCATTTGCTC